>JAPPBT010000020.1 GCA_026702745.1 Gemmatimonadota bacterium | reverse complement strand
AAGAATCACTTTTGCGACATGCGTGAACGTGAGTTGCTTGCGATGTTCGGCTTGGCAACATCTGGAGGACTGTAGCTTGGCTCTCCCATACTTGGTAACCGGACGGTGGCACATCGCATCCTGTGGCGATAAGGGTCCCACGGACTCCCTTTCCCAGGTTCCTGCACGCGTATCCGTTATGCCATCGCATCTGAACCTGAAAGTCGGTGATACGGCGGAGCCAACGGTCACGGTGCGGGACCAGGACGACGCCCGGATCACGAATCCGATTCTGAGTTGGTCGATCAGTGCTCCTCAGGTCGTCAGCGTAAACAGTCAGGGCGTGATAACGGCGTTGTCGGAGGGAGGCGCTGTCGTCACCGTCATGTCGGGCAATGCGTCGGCGGTTATCCGGGTAAGTGTACGGCCGGTGAGCAAAGACGAGGCGGTCCTTGCCGCTTTTTACGAAGCCTTGGGCGGTTCCCGGTGGTCGAACAACGAAAACTGGTTGAGTACCCGGCCCGTGGGCGACTGGTACGGGGTCACGGTCAACGCGGAAGGCCGTGTCGTAGAACTGGTACTTGTACGAAACGGTCTGCGCGGGGTATTGCCGCCGGAACTGGGGGACCTCGACGAGCTTCAAAGGCTCGAGCTCTGGGATGTTGGCATCAAGGGCGAGATACCTGATGAGCTGGGTCGATTGGACCAACTCCGGACGTTGATCATCACTATGTCCACAGTCAGCGGCAATATCCCTTCATCTTTGGGGGAACTCCGGAACCTTACCACGCTGTATCTGCCTGGTAACCAGCTGACCGGCGAGATTCCTTCGACGCTGGGGAACCTCTCTAATCTCTATTATCTGGTACTGTCCAATAACAGGTTAAGTGGCGAAATCCCTCGATCTATGGGGAACTTCGGCAGGCTCAATTGGTTACAGTTGAATCACAATCAACTCAGTGGCGCGATACCAGCATCGCTGGGTGGACTTCCCTGGCTTGAGAACCTGGATCTGTCACACAATAGTTTATCGGGGAGTATTCCGCCGGAGCTGGGTAACCTGTCGAACCTTACGTTCCTGCATCTCGGAAACAACGGATTGCGGGGCCAGATCCCACCGCAACTGGGCACGCTGCGTGCGCTTGAACGGGCTTTCCTCTCATCCAACCTGCTTAGCGGACCGGTACCACCCGGGCTGGGCGGGATGACAGGTCTCTGGCAATTGGATCTCAGCAACAATATGCAACTGGCGGGCCCACTGCCCCTCGAGCTCGTCAATCTAACCAACCTCCGCGCACTATGGTTGACCGGGACCGGTCTGTGCGCGCCACTCGACCCCGATTTTCAGGCCTGGTTGGCCAGGGTGGATGAGGGAGCCGGGTTACGGGGCATTGTCAATTGTCTGGCGAACTAGGAGGGTCCGTTAGACCCGGATCTTCGACAGGGAGATATGCCCGTTGAAGCACTGGTCGATATCGGAGCCGGGTTCCCGGTGCCGTTCGTGATAGATCCCGGTATGCAGGTAACCGTTTTCGGTCGGCGTGAACGTGATGCGGAATGGACTCGTGTCCACCGGGGTGGATTTGACCTCCAGGCGGGTTTCGTCGTGATTCGGGTGGGGGAGGTTGACGTTGTAGAAAACCCCGGTTCCCGGGTCCTCGCGCAGCAGGCGTTCCAAGACCGGCCGCAGCCGTTTCGCGGCCAGCGGCCAGTCGATCTCCCGGCCGTCCGCTGTGTAATGCGACAGTGCAATGGACCTGTAGCCGTGAATAGCGGCCTCCCTGGCGGCGGCCACCGTGCCCGATTCGTAGACGTCCACCCCGAGATTGCCCCCGGCGTTAATCCCGGATAGCAACCAGTCCCCGTCGGTCGCAAGCTGGTTGACCGCCAGGCCCGCACAGTCGGCGGGCGTGCCCCATACCCTGTACCGGCGGCCTCCGAGTTCATCCACGCGAATGGCCTGGTTCTTGGTCAACTGGTGTGCCGCGCCCGACTGTACTTCCGCCGGCGCGACCACGACCACTTCGCCCCACTGCGCCGCCAGATTCTCTAGCGTAAGAAGGCCAGGCGCCTCGATGCCGTCGTCGTTGGTGACTATCAGTTTCACAGCGGCCTACTTGCCCTGGTCAGTGGATTGACCGGATGGCCCGCTATGCGGTTCGGATGGGCCGGATGAGTGCGGACCGCCCGTTTCCCCGCGGTTGCCCGGACCCTTCAACCGCCGCCAGCAGGGATAGATCAGGCGGACCAAAGGATAGATCATCAGGACGGCGAGTACGCCGCTGATGCCCTGTATGGCGCGTGCCAGGCGAAGGTTGTGCTTTTTTCTCATACACATTTCGTCGATGTGGCATTAAAAAGCGACCGGCCCCGGGTACTGACCGATCGCGAACTACGCTAGTCGCCTGAACGCCGCTTGTCAAGCCGATTCAAGGGGTCCGGGACAAAACCACCGGGGAAACTCGAAGGCGGTGCCGGCCGCAGTGTGCGGGTCGTTGCCGGCGGGCAAGGGGCGGTGCCGGCCGCGGTGTGCGGGTCGTTGCCGGCGGTCGTTCGGTGAAATGCGGCACTTCACGTGTTACCCGTCTTCTGCGGGAAGCTCAGGACGTCCCTCGGGCATGATGAAGGCCATGAAGAGATAGATCAGCGTTACCGTTCCCACGGAAAACAGAAAGGCGATGAAGAACCCGATACGCACCAGCGTGGGGTCCAGGTTGAAGGCATCCGCAAGGCCGCTGCACACGCCGAAGATCTTCTTGCCTTCATTCAGCCTGTACAGCCGTCGATGTTTGAAGAACTCCATGATCTGTCCTCTGTAGACGAACAGGATGAGTACCACGGCGCCAATGGCCACGATGGGCACCATCGGAAGGAAAAAGGAGAACCGCCCGAAGTCCGGCGCATAAGACCAGGTCAGCACGACCACGGCCAGCAGGATGAGCAGGCCGCCCCAGACCATGCTGTTGTTCCGGTTGGTCGGCTGGCTTACCGCAACCTGCCGGGTATCCTGTTCCGGCTTGTCCGGATTCCCTGGATCTGTGGACGAGCCGGAGGACGTCGCGGGGACCAGGCCCGGATTCCGCGGAATGATGAAGACGCATACCAGGTACGCCAGAAAGACGAAGGGACCGAATACGGGCAGGGTGATGACCGTGAAGGCCACCATGGCGATACGCAGTACGGAAGCGTCCACGTCGAAGTATTCGGCCAGGCCGCCGCAGATGCCGCTGATCATCCGGTTGGATGCGGATCTGTAGAGAGTCTTGTCGGGCACGGTTGCGTTACCTCTGGTCTTTTTCCGCGGCCGGTGGTTCCTCCGCGGCCGGTGGTTCCTCCGCGGCCGGTGGGCTTGCGGGTTGGGCCGGTGGCGGTTCCTCCGCGGCCGGTGGGCTTGCGGGCTGGACCGGTGGCAGGGCTTCCCGCGAGTGGTTCCTGTTGTGCTGCAACCTGGCGCGCACGATCAGCCCGATGCCCACGAACAGCAGGACAAAGCCGAAGAACTCCACGTCGCTCGCGATGACCGTGGCCAGTCCGATGCCCACCAGGAGTACGACGAAAAGAGAGGGCACGCCTGAATACTGTTTTTTGGCTTCGATGTAGATCCCTTTATCGATCATCGCCATGCGTTCATGGTGTCTGATTTCCCGTCCTCTTTTCAAATACCCCAGAAACGCACAGAAAATACCGAGTCCAAAGGGGATGGCGATGGCCGCGATGGCTGCCTCCTCGTAGTCCAGGTTCGCGAGGACAACGACCATGACGCATACGCTGACGAAAAACGCCGCCCAGGCCTTCCAGCTATCCATATCCTGCCTCCGATCGGAGATCGCCCCGCCTGACAACCAACCTGACCTTACCTGCTTCACAAGGTTTCGACACGAAAGTCGATCGTTTTGTTTCAGAAACTAAAAGTTAATTTGATTTGCCGTTACCGCCATAAGAAATACATGCCTCTCCCAGGAAAAGCATGACCGTATGCTGAAACATTTGTAGATTCCCGATAGTCATATAAGCAATAGGGATACCGACCGGGATCCCTGTGAGGGGTCGAATCTGTCGGGCGAAACGGCCCTGTTCATGGCTGTGATGCGCTTGAGACAGGATGAGGCGACCCATGGATTTGAGCGATGAGGAGCTCGTCGCAAGGGCCCGGGAGGGAGATCGGCCGGCCTTCGCCCGTCTCGTCGAGCGACACAGCGTTTCCGTGTATAACTTGACGCTGCGCATCGTCGGGAACCGGGAAGACGCGGAAGAAGCCGCACAGGACGTGTTCGTGCGGGCATTCAAAAGTCTCGACCGGTTTCGCGGGGATTCCAGGTTCTCGACGTGGCTTTACCGCATCGCCGTAAACGTGAGTCTGAGTTCGGCGCGTCGGTCCCGGAGGGATCTTTCCACGACTACCCTTTCGGAGCCGGAGGACGACGAGGACGGATTGCCGATGCAGTTGCCGGATCCGTCGGCGAATCCCGCGGAAAGGTTCGAGCAGGCTGAGTTCAGGGAGCAGGTCAGAAACATGGTGGCGGCGCTTCCGCCTATTTACAGCGCGGTGATTTCGATGTATCATATGCAAAGCCTGTCTTACGACGAGATCGCGGAAGCGCTGGAGCTGCCGATCGGCACCGTCAAGGCCCGGTTGTTCCGCGCCCGTGCCGCATTGCGGAAGCTGATCCACCGATCCATCGAGCCCGATTCGCTGATTTAGGCCGGACCTGGCGTCACCGGCCGGCAACGGCATCCCCGGAACCAACCCCGGAGCTGAAGATCATGAACTGCAAAACCGCACTCAGCATGGTGTATGAGGCGGTCGACCGGGCGCTTTCCCCGGAAGAGCGTCGCCTGCTGGATGCCCATCTTGCCGGCTGCGAACGCTGCAGGACGGAGGCAGCGGTTCTCGACGCGTTGATCGACACGGTCGAATCGACGCCCAGGTCCCATCCGTCAGAAGCCTTCCTGTCCAACGTGATGGAGCAGTTGCCCGCGCCTTCGCGGTCATCTTCGCGGTCATCGTGGTTCGCGCCGGCCCTGGTCTTTCCCCGTCTCGTCTTCGCCTTTACGCTGGCCGCCGCCGCACTGGTTTGGCTGTACCACGAAGCACTCTCTGCATTCGTGGGGAACCTCCCGCCCGTTCAGACGGTATCGGTGCCGGTGACGACCGCGATTCAGGATTTCCAGGCATACCTGCAAGCGCAGACCGGCGCGGTCCTGGTCAGCCTTCCCGATCCGGTCGCCACTTCGGTCGAATGGGGATCATTGCTTCTGGTCGCCACCACCCTTGCGGTCGGCTACCTGCTCATTCGCGCGGCCGAAAACCTGGATGTCGGCCGTTCGAGCTTCCGGATCGGCGGACGGTACTGATATGCCTGCCCGGACGAGCGCTCGCAAGGGGCGCCCGCTCGGTCTGAAAATCCGACGCGCATCCTGCCCGTGAACCCCCGCTTCGCACCTGTGAAACGGGCTCTTCCCATCCCGCATACCTGTTGACATTCCGCGCCTTAATCGTTTTATTTCACCCTGTTGCATACGGTTAGCATAGGCGGCGGATTCCCCTGCTTTCGGGATGACCGGACGGTTTCTACATGTCGACGGAACACATTCGCAACTTCTCCATCATCGCGCATATCGATCACGGCAAATCGACGCTGGCGGATCGCCTGCTGGAGATGACGGGCACCGTGTCTCCCCTGAAGATGCGCGCCCAGATGCTCGATAATCTTGACCTGGAGCGGGAACGGGGTATCACGATCAAGGCGCATGCGATCCGCATGGCCTACGATGCGCCGGACGGACGGTCCTTCGCGTTGAATCTGATCGATACCCCTGGACACGTCGATTTTTCCTACGAGGTTTCACGGAGCCTCGCGGCCTGTGAGGGCGCGCTCCTCATCGTGGACGCCGTACAGGGCATCGAGGCGCAGACGATCAGCAACCTGTACCTGGCCCTGGAGAACGACCTCACCATCATCCCGGTCATCAACAAGATCGATCTGCCCAACGCGCGGGTCGACGTCGTAACGGGCCAGATCGTGGATCTGCTGGGCGTCGACCCCGATGATGTGGTACTGACCAGCGCGAGGGACGGTATCGGGGTCGAAGCGGTGCTGGAGGCCATCCTGGACCGTATCCCACCCCCGGAACCCGACGACGGCCCCCTGCGGGCTCTTATCTTCGATTCGATCTTCGATCAGTATCGGGGCGCGGTGCCCTACGTACGCGTCGTGAGCGGCGAAATAAAGCCGGGCATGCAGATCAGGATGTGTTCCAACGACAAGCTGTTCGAGGTCGCCGAGACCGGCGTGCTCCGATTCGACAAGGCGCCCGTGGACGCGCTCACGGCCGGGGAGGTCGGCTATCTGATCGGGAATATCCGCAACGTGGCGGACGCCCGCGTGGGCGACACGGTCACCGATGCCACCCGGCCCTGCGACGAACCGCTGCCCGGGTACCGGGAGGCCAAGTCCATGGTGTTCAGCGGGCTTTATCCCACGACATCGGAAGATTACGAACCGCTGAAGGAGGCCCTCGAGAAGTACCAGTTGAACGACGCCGCCCTGGTGTATGAGCCCGAGACGTCGGTGGCCCTCGGATTCGGCTTTCGCTGCGGATTCCTCGGACTGCTCCACATGGAAGTGGTGCAGGAGCGTCTCGAACGGGAGTACGGACTCACGATCCTGGCCACCATGCCCAGCGTGGAGTACCGGATCACGACCACCGCCGGCGAAGTGCTCATGGTGGATAATCCGGCCGACATGCCCGAAGCCTCGTATATCGACGCCGTGGAGGAGCCGTTCATCCAGGCCCAGATCGTCGTCCCCCACGACTACATCGGCAACATCATGAAACTGACCCGGGACCGCCGGGGGGTCTACAAGGCCATGGAATACCTCGACCCGACCCGGGTTGCCCTGCAGTACGAACTGCCGCTGTCGGAGATCGTCTTCGACTTCTACGACCGTTTGAAATCGATCAGCCGCGGATACGCCTCCTTCGACTACGACTTCCTGGAATACCGCACCTCGCCCCTGGTCCGGCTGAACCTGATGCTCAACGGCGACCTGGTGGATGCCCTGTCGATCATCATCCACAAGGACAAGGCCTACGAGTGGGGCCGTGAGCTGTGTCAGCGGCTGCGGAAGATCATACCGCGGCAGATGTTCGAGGTCGCCGTCCAGGCCGCCATCGGCGGCAGGGTCATCGCGCGGGAGTCGATCCGTCCCCTGCGCAAGAACGTCACGGCCAAGTGCTACGGCGGCGACATCACGCGGAAGCGCAAGCTCCTGGAACGGCAGAAGGAGGGCAAGCGGCGCATGAAGCAGGTGGGCAACGTCGAAGTGCCGCAGGAAGCCTTCCTGGCGGTACTGGATATACGGGGCGAAGGCGCGGCCGTGGGAAGCTGATCCGGTCCCTGGAGGATTCGAACCCTTGGCAAGAAACAAGTCGCTGCTTAGAGAATACGTGGAAATCCTGCTGTTCACCGTACTGCTCTTCCTCTTCATACGGGCGGAGGTCGTTCAGGCGTTTCGCATACCGTCGGAGTCCATGGAGGCCACCCTCCAGGTGGGGGACTTCCTGCTGGTCAACAAGTTCATCTACGGTCCCGGCATTCCATTCACCGATATACGCATGCCCGCCTGGCGCGATCCCGAACCCGGCGATATCCTGGTGTTTCCCTATCCCCGCAACCCGGCGCAGATGTTTATCAAACGATGCATCGCCGTCTCCGGCCAGAAGGTGGAAATCCGGGACAAGCGCGTATACGTGGACGACGTGATGGTGGAGAATCCGCCGCAGGTCAAGTTCGATGATCCCTCGGTCAGGGCGGCGCACCGAAGCACGCGGGACAACTGGGGTCCCAAGATCGTCCCGGCGGACGCCCTTTTCGTCATGGGCGACAACCGGGACTACAGTTCCGACAGCAGGTACTGGGGATTCGTGGACCGGGAAGACGTGGTGGGCAACGCCTTCATCATCTACTGGTCCTGGGAACGCCACCGCGAGGACCCCGAACTGGTGTGGCAGTTCTCCAGGCCCCTGGAGAGCGTCGCCTCGCTGGTCTACGTACTGGGGTACAACATCGTGCATGTCCCGTGGCGGGTCCGCTGGAACCGCATCGGCAGAATCGTCATGTAGACCGTCGCGCGACTCAACAGATCGGGGCGCGACTCAGTAGTTCGGGACACAATCACAGCAGATCGGGGCGCATACCCATTGGCTGGCCTCTACGTTCATATTCCCTTCTGCAGCCACGCCTGTCCATACTGCGATTTCTCCTTTGAATTGCTCAAGGGCGGCCGGGTGGATGAGTTGCTGGGCGCCCTGGACGCCGAGGCGGGGCGGCGCGGCCGCGTATCACCCTGGGTCGATATCGTCTTTGACACAGTCTTCCTGGGGGGAGGCACGCCCACCTGCCTCACGGACCGCCAGCTGGACCGCGTCTTCCGGACGATCCATGATCGATTTCGGGTCGCCCCCCATGCCGAAATCACGGTGGAAGCGAACCCGGAAACGGTCACCATCCCCAAGCTGAAGCGGCTTCGTAGTCTGGGTGTCGACCGGATCTCCATCGGCGTCCAGTCTTTCTCCTCCGAAATCCTGCTGACACTCGGTCGTCGCCATACGGCGGACCGGGCCGAAGAGGCGTTCGCATCCGCCAGGGAAGCCGGTTTCCGGAACGTCAATCTCGACCTCATGTTCGGCGTGCCCGGCCAGTCGGCGGCGGACTGGGCGGATACCCTGGAACGGGCAGTTGCCCTGGACCCCGAGCACCTGTCGGTCTACGGCCTGACGATCGAGCCGGGGACCGAATACGCCCGGCGGGCGGAACAAGGCGCGCTGGACCTGCCGGACGAAGGGCGGCACACGGCCCTGTACTTCCAGGCCCTGGACCGGCTCACCGACGCCGGTTTCCAGCAGTACGAGATCTCCAACCTGGCGAAACCGGGTTTTGCATGCCGGCACAACGTATCCTGCTGGAGGGGCGGCGATTACCTGGGGTTGGGGCCGTCGGCCCACACGCGCATGGACGGACGCAGACTCGCCAATGCCCGCGGCCTCGCCGATTACCTGCAGGCCATGGATGAACGGGGAGACGCCACCGACATGGATGAAACGCTTTCGGTGGACGAACGTATACACGAGTATATCCTGCTGAGCCTGAGATCCGTCGACGGCCTGGACACCCGGTTGTTTCGAGACCGCTACGGGGACGACGCGATGGACGCGCGGGACCCGGCCATCCATGCCCTGGCCGGCGAGGGGTTGATCGCCAAACGCGGATCGCGGTTTTGCCTGACCCGCAGAGGACTGGCCCTGGCCGACAGCGTCTGCGAATATCTCATGTAGCGCCTGGCCGGATGTGGCGATGTGGCCGGTCCGTCTGGTCCGTGCAGAAAGTGAATATGACATGAAGAAAATCAGGGTGGGCATCCTGTGTGGAGGCCGGTCGGCGGAACACCAGGTCTCGCTGCAGTCGGCGCGGAACATCGTCGACGCCATCGACCGGGACCGGTACGAGGTCGTGCTGATCGGCATCGACCGTTCCGGACAGTGGCACCTGGGCGATTCGGCGGGATTCCTGCTCAATGCCCACGATCCGAAGCAGATCGCCCTGAACCGCCTGAGCGAGACGGTGACCCTCGCTCCCGGGGCGCCCAGCGACCCGGTGACGACCACGATGACGCACCGCCCGGCCGGAGACATCGACGTCATTTTCCCCGTGCTTCACGGCCCCTTCGGCGAGGACGGCACTGTACAGGGCCTGCTCAAGCTGGCCAACCTGCCCTTTGTCGGTTCAGGCGTCCTGGGATCGGCGGTGTCTATGGACAAGGACGTGATGAAGCGCCTGTTGCGGGATGCGGGCATCGCCATACCCGAGTTCATGACCTTCGTGTCCTCCGAGCGAAACCGGATCTCCTTCGATGAGGTGCGGGACCGCCTGGGCATACCCTGTTTTATCAAACCCGCTAACCTGGGTTCCTCCGTCGGCATCACCAAGGCCCGCGATGCCTGTGAATTCGAAGCGGGCGTGCGGGAAGCGTTCCGGTACGACCGGAAGGTCCTGGTGGAGGAATACGTAAGCGGCCGCGAGATCGAATGCGCCGTGCTGGGGAATGTCCGGCCCTGTGCCTCCGGCCTGGGCGAGGTACGGCCCACTCATGAGTTCTATTCTTACGAGGCGAAGTACATCGACGAGCACGGCGCCGAACTGGAGATTCCGGCCAGGTTGCCGCAGGAACTGACGGAGGAGATCCGCGCGACCGCCGTGGAGGCTCACAGGGTGCTGGCCTGCGAGGGCATGTCCCGGGTGGACTTTTTCCTGAAGGAGGACGGCGAAGTCCTGGTCAACGAGCTCAATACCATACCTGGGTTCACCCGGATCAGCATGTTTCCCAAGCTGTGGGAAGTCGCCGGCGTTTCCTACGCCGACCTGATCGACCGCCTGATCCAGCTCGCGCTGGAGCGGTTCGATGAAGAGAAGTCTCTCGAGACCTGACCCGCGCGTCAGAGGTCCGGTCTGGAAGCAACACGCCCTCCTGCGCCACGCCCTCCTGCGCCACGCCCTCCTGCGCCACGCCCTCCTGCCCCACTCCCGGCAGTATGTTTGTTTCACAGGCTTTTTATATTGTCAATGTTGATTGAAATAAAAATCAACATAAGATTTGGATTTGGACATACCCCGGGCCCACCATCATGAAAGGCGTAACGCTAACCGGTTTTCACTTGACACGGCGCCGGTCGCCGGGTTAGAATACCTTGTGCAGCGGCCGTCTCCGGTCCTGTCCATCCCGCGGGAATAGCTCAGTTGGCAGAGCATCAGCTTCCCAAGCTGAGGGTCGCGGGTTCGAGCCCCGTTTCCCGCCTGTCTGCCCTGTGGCGTCCCGGTCCACAGGGCGTTTTCTTTTGAGGGAGGTACCCGTGAGCAGAGCGGCGGTCGGCCCGGCCGGCCTTAGCGGCCTGGCCAGCCTTGGATTGGTCATCGCGGCCCTGGTGTTTGCCGGGTGCGGCGCGAAGACCATGCAGTACTCCGGTTCGCTCGATACGCCCGAGGCCGAATACGCGAAGGCGCTGAGTCTGCTGGAATCGGGCACCCATGACGAGGCGGAAGCGGCATTGCAAAGGACGATGCGGCTCGATGACGGCTTCGCGCCGGCCTACGTGGGGATGAGCCGCCTTCTTCTTGAACGGGGAGACGTCAGGGAAGCGATCCGGTACGTGCACATGGCCCGGATCAGGGACGTGGACTACGTGCCCTGCTGGCTGATGGCCGCACGCCTATATGACGCCGCCGGCCAGTACGAAGCGGCAGTGGCCGAATTCCGGGAGGCGATTACCAGGGATAAAGACCGTTTGTGGGCGGTGGAGAGCTTTTTTGACCTGGGCCGGACCCTGGAGAAGCTGGAAAAGCTGGAGGAAGCCCACGACGCCTACATAGAGGTGATTACCCTGGACCCCCTCCATCTCGAGGCCCGTTCTTCGGTGAAGCGCATCAGGAAGACCCTGGGCCCCGAATTCCTGATGCGGATCCGCTACGAGAACCGGGACATCATCCTTCCTTGATGAGGTCCTGGATGAACCGCACGGACCTCGACAGCGTCTCCCTTCTCTCCGTTTCGCTGTCCCCGGTGATGCCGCATTCATAAGCCAGGTATCCGTCGAAACCGATGTCCCTGAGGGCCGAAAGCCCGGCGCGCCAGTCGATATCTCCGGAGCCCGGTTCCTGGCGTGTGTTGTCGGCCATGTGCACGTAGCCCACGTAACGGCGTCCGATGCGCCGGAGCGTGGCCGGTGTGTTCGTCTCCTCGATGTGCATGTGGAAGAAGTCGCACAGCAGGCTGGCCGACGGCGGATCGCCGGCCCGCCGGATGATCTCGATGCCCCGCTCCTGCTGCCTGAGCAGGTGTTCCTCGTAGCGGTTCAACGGTTCCAGCAACACCTTCGTCTGCTGCTCCGCGGCGAATGCGGCCAGGTCCCGTACGATTTCCGTCAACAACTGCATTTCCAGGGTGACGGCGTCGGCCAGCGGCGTGAGGTCCGGGAGGCGCGGCGGCCCGAATATGGGCGGCAGGATGAGACCGACGGCGCCGAAATGCCCGCACACCTGCAGGTTCTCCTTCGCCTCGGCAATGCTGTGGTCCCGCTTGTCGACGTCCGGGTCCAGGAAGTCGAAGGTGCCCTGGCCGCAGAGCGAGACCAGCCGGATGCCGCGGTTCCGCAGCGCGGATTCCAGTTCCTCGATGCGCCGGGCCGGCCCTCTTCCCGATATCTCGAGGCCTTCGACATCCAATGACTCGGCGAAATCCAGTTTCTCGTCAAGCGTGCCGCCTGGGAGCAGGCCTTCCTGCAGGGCGATTTTCATTTCGTCTCCTTGGGTTGGAACAGACCGTGTCGGTTATGCGGGTCCTCGGCTTCGCGTTTCCATGGGTTTCGAAGTGGTCCAGACCGTGGATGTATCGGGCACATCCGCGTTCCGGTAGGTGGGGATGAAGGACCAGCGTTCCCGGCCGGACCGGTTCGGGTGGGAACTGTGCAGCAACTGGTCGTGGAACACCAGCACGTCCCCCTGTTTCATTTCCACGTCGATGATCGTTTCGCCCTCGAGCTCATCGTCGGAGACGCGGTTGGTGAATCCCCTGGCGTCCCGCACGGACGCATGATCCCGCTTCCGGCGGTGGGAACCGGGTATGACCTTCAGGCAGCCGTTTTCCGTCGTCGCGTCTTCAAGCGCGATCCAGGCGGACCACTTGGTCGCGCCGCCCCAGTACGCCTGGTCCTGGTGCCAGGGCGAAGCGAAGTGGACCGACGATGATTTAAACACGGGCTTCGCGCTGAGGAACTCGATACGCGGGCCGATCAGCGGCCGCAGGATGGCCGCCATACGGGGGTCGCAGGAAACCGATTCGAAGCGGGCCGGGATGGTGTCGCACATCCACACGTGAACGCCCGACGGTCCCGAGGCGTTTGCCACCAGCTCCTTCGCCACGGTCTTGCAGGCCGCCATTTCCTCCGCCGTGAACACGGATTCGACGAGAAGAAAACCGTTCTCCTCGAAGGATGAAGGGGCCCCGTCCGGCACCTTGAGCATACCCGTCTCCCGGGAGCGCTAGTGTGAGTCCCTGGCCACCGGCGCGCCGCTTCCGCCGACCAGGAAATCGAAGTCCACGCCCCGGTCGGCCTGGAGCACGTGGTCCACGTACAACCGGCAGTATCCCCGGTCCATCGCGGGTTCCGGAGGCGCCCAGCGGTCCCGCCTCCGTGCCAGTTCATCCTCGGGCACTTCGAGTTCGAGACGGCGCTGCCCAACGTCCAGCGCGATCATGTCGCCGTCCTGAACGAGGGCCAGCGTGCCACCCGCGGCGGCTTCCGGCGCCGTGTGGAGCACGACGGTGCCGAAGGCCGTGCCGCTCATGCGCGCGTCGGATATGCGTACCATGTCCGTAACGCCCTGCTGCAGCAGCTTCGACGGCAGGGGCATGTTCCCCACCTCGGCCATGCCCGGATATCCCTTCGGCCCGCAGTTCTTCAGCACCAGGACGTCATCCGCTTCCACGTCCAGGTCCGGATCGTCGATACGGTCGTGAAGGTCTTCGATATTCTCGAACACCACGGCGCGGCCGCGGTGCCTCATCAGTCCGGGCGACGCCGCCGAGGGCTTGATGATGGCGCCGTCGGGACACAGGTTGCCCCGGAGCACGGCGAGTCCCCCGGCCTTAGTCAGCGGCGCGTCCAGCGTCCGGATTACGTCCTGGTCGTGACAGGGCGCATTGGCCGTGTTCTCCCCGATGGTCCTGCCGTTCACGGTAAGGGCGTCGCGATGGATCAGGTCGCCCAGTTCGCGGATCACGGCCGGCAGGCCACCTGCGTAATAGAAATCCTCCATCAAGTATTTTCCCGACGGCATCAGGTTCACGATGCACGGGATGTCGCAGCCTAGTTTGTCCCAGTCCTGGAGGGAGAGATCGACACCGAGGCGGCCCGCGATGGCCAGCAGGTGCACGACCGAGTTGGTGGAACCCCCGACGGCCCCGACGACCCGGATGGCGTTTTCCAGGGCCTCGCGCGTGACGATACGGGACATGCGCAGGTCCTCCCGAACCATCTCCACCACGCGCGCGCCCGCTTCGTGGGCCAGCTTCATCCGCCGGGCGTCGGCCGCAGGGATGGCGGCGTTGCCAGGCATGCCCAGGCCCAGCGCTTCCACGACGCTGGCCATGGTGGAGGCCGTGCCCATGGTCATGCAGTGTCCAGTGGACCGGTTCATGCAGGATTCCGCCTCGAGGAACTCCTCCTCGCTCATCGTCCCGGCGCGCACCTCGTCGCTGAATTTGTAGACGTCTGTTCCGGACCCGATATTCCGTCCCCTGAACCGGCCGTTGAGCATGGGGCCACCCGAGATGGCCAGGGTGGGCAGGTCGCAACTCGCCGCGCCCATGAGCAGGGCCGGGGTGGTCTTGTCGCAACCGACGAGCAGGATGACCCCGTCGAGAGGATTGGCCCGGATGGTCTCTTCCACGTCCATGCTCACGAGGTTGCGGAAGAGCATGGTGGTGGGCCGCATGAGGGGTTCGCCCAGGGACATGACGGGAAACTCGACCGGGAATCCGCCCGCTTCGTAGACGCCCCGGCGCACCCGCTCCGCGATAGTCCGGAAATGGGCGTTGCACGGCGTCAGTTCCGACCAGGTGTTGCAGATGCCGATAACGGGCCGGCCGTCGAAGACGTGATCCGGAAGTCCCTGGTTCTTCATCCAGCTTCGGTGAATGAATCCCACTTTGTCTCTGGGTCCGAACCAGCGGGCGCTGCGAAGAGACGATGACATGCATGCTCCTGACTTAGATCGGTAAATGGCCTGTCGTTACCCGGTCTGGCCGGACGCCGACCAGGCCGCCTGGCGTTACTCGTTCCGCTCGTTCCGCCCGCTCCGCCGGGCCCGCCTGTCCGGCCGGGTCCGCTCGGTCCGCCGCGACGCCGACCAGACCGCGCGCAGCGTGGCGGGGGCGAGGACAAACCGTATGAAGGGAAAGAACAGGGTGACGGGGATGATACGGATCTCGCCCCGACTGTCCAGCTCGAATACCGCTTCGTCGAAATCGGGTTCGACCTGCAGCCGCACGCGCTCGGTGCCGTGGAGGAATCCGGTAAGGGCGCAGAACGAGCCCCAGAGCCGGCCGGTGTCACAGGGATTGTCCAACCCGAAACGGCCCGCGACGTGCAAGGAAACGAAACGAACGCATCGGGCCATGTCACGCAGGAATCTCAGCACGCCCCGGACGAATCCCCTCGTCTTCAGTACCCGGCGCAAGCGCTCCGCCAAAGCACGTTTACCGTCGGCCGAGGTGCGCGCGGAGGGGGCCTCCGGTCCGCCTGGTCCGTCCGGTCCGCCTGGTCCTTCCGGTCCGTCTGGTCCTTCCGGTCCGCCTGTCACGTCCGGTGCGCCTGATTCAGTCGATTCAGCCGCCGCGCGGGCCTTCCGCCTGCGCTTTCGCTTTCGGCCGGCGCCGCTCGATAGGGAAGGAGAGATGCGGAGCAGGCCGAACAGCCACCCGAACGTGATCCTGCCAGTGACCTCCTCCTGGCGAATGACCGAGAAGTTGATCGTCACGGGAATCGCCAGTAGCATCAGTATGGAGAGCAGGACGGCGACCGGTATGAGCAGATAGGGTTCGAAGTACGAGATCAAGGTTCAGCTTTCTTTTCCGATCGATGTTTCAACCACCGGTCCAGCACCGACTTCACGAGATCCGCCATCGAGTTCGTGGCCGAGGAGAACCCGGACTGGCCCGCCATGCGTTCCAGCCGGACTTCCCCGTCACTGACGACCAGCACGGCCACCGGTTGTACGCCTCCACCTCCGCCGCTGCCGCCCCGATCTCCTTCCTTACCCGATGTTCCGCCTCCGCCGAAGCCATATCCGATCCTGACCAGGGGGACGACCGTCGTGTTCCCGACCTCCACGGGATCGCCGACGACGGACTGCGCCCTGGTCATCTCTCTCATTTCACTTAGCGTGGTCTTGACCAGATTTTCCAGATCAGCCATGCAAGGTCTCCATTTTGGTTATTGGTCCGTGTGTCCGGTCGCCGGGTGCGTATGGCCGGCCGTCGGGTGCGCCGCGCAAGATCCTGTCAGTCGCCCCACAGTTCCTCGAGACGGCGGTCCCGGCCGCAGTTGTACCGGTAGAACTTGTATCGCAACGGGTTCTTGATATAGTAATCCTGGTGGTATTCTTCGGCCCGGTAAAACGTTGACGCCGGGGTGACCTCGGTCACCACGCGGTCGAACCGGCCGGAATCGATGATCTTCTGCCTGGATGCCTCGGCCAGCGCTTTCTGTTCCGCGTCGTGATAGAAGATCCCGGCGCGGTACTGGTTGCCCCTGTCGCAGAACTGCCGGTCGTCCACCGTGGGATCGATGTTCACCCAGAAGACGTCCAGCAGTTCCTGGTAAGAGATCTTCGACGGGTCGTAACGGACCTCCATGGCTTCCGTGTGTCCCGTACGGCCGGTCGTTACCTGCCCGTAAGTCGGATTGCGCGTTGTTCCTCCGATATAACCCGCGATGGTCGAAATGACGCCATCCAGTTCGTCATAGGGCGGCTCCATGCACCAGAAACAGCCCCCGGCGAAGGTCGCCAGCGCGATCTCGCCGGTCCGCACGGCCTGCCCGGTCTGCGCGATCTCGCCGGTCCGCATGTCCTGCCCGGTCTGCGCGATCTCGCCGGTCCGCATGGCCTGCCCGGTCTGCGCGATCTCGCCGGTCCGCATGTCCTGCCCGGTCTGCGCGATCTCGCCGGTCCGCATGGCCTGCCCGGTCTGCGCGATCTCGCCTGATCGCGGCGCGGGTTCGCCGCCGGTCCGGGCCACGGTATACACGGTGTACATGGTAAAGGCGAATAGTGCAGCGATGAGTGCGATCGGCAGAATGCGCTTTGCATTGAACATGGGGATCTCCTTTCACGATGACCGGACCCGTCCGGATTGCGTGGGGGATCGATCTAGCCGAACAGGCTCAACTGGTTCGTCGGTTTGGATTTCGCCTTTTTCCGCCGCCGGACCGGTTTATGCTGATCTTGCGGACGGTCGTACTGTTTCAACTGTTCTTCTATATCGGTCAGGAAGGGTGACGGCCGGGTGGCACGCACCTCCCCGAACAGCATGCGTTTCCCGGACCGAACCAGGTATAGCCGTTCCTTCGCACGGGTCATGGCCACGTAAAACAGGCGACGCTCCTCGTCCACGTCCGATACCTCGCCGCCGTGTTGCAGGGGCACGAGGCCGTCTTCGCACCCCACGACGAAGACGACCGGAAATTCGAGTCCCTTGGCCGCGTGCAGGGTCATGAGATGCACATGCTCAGACGCTTCGCCGAAAGCGTCGTATTCCTGGCTGAGCAGCAGCTTGTCGAGCATAACCGGCAGTTCCGTTTCGATACGGGCGTACCGGGCAAGCTCACGCAGGCTGTCATCCGCCCTGGGATAACGCCACTTCAGCTTGTCCCAGATGGAAGAGCGCGCCAGGTTCTCCAATATGTGGGCCGCCGTCCGCTTCTCCAGGTCGGAATTGATCGTCTTCAGGTCATTCAGCAGGGCTTCCACGCCGTTCCTGGATCGTTTCATGAGCAGGCGTGGGTGATCCATCAGCTCCGCCACGTGGTCGATCGTGATCTGCGTGCGTTTTTTCCAGAGTTCCTCGATGAGTTCCACGGTCCGGTCCCCCAGTCCGTCGATCGTCGAAGACAGGCACCGCAGTGCCGAGCCTGTGGTGACGGTCCGTCCGTCGCCCAGTTGAAGCAGGGTCACGAGCTCCTGCACGGCCGGACGGTTGATGAGGGACGTATCCCCTGCGACGTGATACGGTATTCCGCTGCGCTCAAAGGCTTCCAACAGGGCGGTGTTCTGACTGTTCATCCGGTAAAGTACGGCGATGTCGCCGAAGGATCGTTCCTCGCCCGGGTCCGCTCCGTCTTTCAGTCGTCCCGAGTCCTGGGAGAAATGGCTGGTTCCACCCACCATGCGTTCGATCTGGTGCACGACATATTCGGCTTCGGCCCGATCCGACGGGGTCTCCCGGATGACCAGGCGTCCCTGGACGTAGAGCGCGGCGACCAGCGGCGGCGCCTTGGAAACACCGGACGCGCGCATGACCTGGGACGAGGCGTCGAGGAGGTTAGCCGCGGAACGGTAGTTCTCACTGAGGTATCGTACCTCCGCACCGGGGAAATCGTCCTCGAAGGAGTGGAAATAGCGGGTGTCCGCTCCGCGAAACCCATAGATGGCCTGGTTGGGATCGCCAATGGCGGTGATCCGCGCGCCGCCTTCCACCAGGATCTTCAGCAGGTCGTGCTGGGCCGGGTTGATGTCCTGGTACTCATCCACAAAAACGTGGTGGAACCGCTCGTGCACGCTCTGCCGGAACCGCTCGTCCGACCTTAGAAGCTTGGTAGTCTCCAGAATGACGTCGTCGAAATCCAGGAGTCCATGCCGTCGCAGGAGCCGGGTATACGCCGACACGGTTTCCGGTATTTCACCGCTGCGGCCCGACGCCTTCCATCGGGCGACCTCCTCCAGCCGCCTCCTCCGCTGCACGGCGTTTTCCTGCGGCCACTGCGCGCGGGCCAGGCGGTCCTGGTCGTCGGGCGTCGCCACGCTCAGGCTGAAGGGGATGCTCGCATGGCGGGACCACTGGCGCATCAGGGCGAGACAGATTCCGTGGAAGGTGCCGACCATGGGGGTCGTTCCATTCATGGCGTTCGTGACAACCGTGTCGTCCGTGACAGCCGTGTCGTCCGTGACAGCCGTGTCGTCCGTGACAGCCGTGTCGTCTGTGACAGCCGTGTCGTCTGTGCCGTCCGTGCCGCCCTGCCCTTCGAGCAGCGTTCCCAGTCGCGCCTTCAGCTCCCCAGCGGCCTTGTTGGTGAAGGTCGCGGCCAGCAGGCGGCCTGGCGTGGTTTCGTGGCGCGCCAGGTACGCCATGCGGTGGGTCAGCGTGTGGGTCTTCCCGGTGCCGGGCCCCGCCACGATGAGCAGATGTCCCTCGCGGTACATCACGGCCTTCTGCTGATCTTCATTGAGCGGACCGCTCATCGAGGTCGCGTCTACCGGAGCTTCAGGCGCTTCCAGAACGGTCACGGAAGGCGAGGTTTCATGAGGTGCCCCGGAAGGATCCACCTGCACCGGTACCGCCCCGTCCGGACCCGTCTCAGCCGGTTCTGTCACGCCCGGGTCCGTGTCCACCGTCGCCTCCGGCACGGCCGACACTGAAGCCTCGACCTCGGCCTTCACGAACGCGACTTCGGCGTTCCCGTTGGTATGTACCGGAGACACTTCCTCCGCCTCCGGCGTATCATCCTCCCCCACTGCCGGCGTATCATCCGGCACGGGTTCAGCTCGAACCGGTTTCTTTTCCTTCGAGGGGAGATCTTCCAGCAGGGCGATCTGCGTGTCGGCTCCGAGCCGGTCCTCCGGGTTGAACAACTTGATCACCCCGTAATCTCCATCATACCCCGGAAGGATATCCACCTCGCCGACGCGCATGCGGCGAATGCCCTCGGCGATCAGGGAACCGCCGACCTGTGCGATGTCGTCTTCCGGAATGTCCAGGAGGATGTCGAGTTCGCTGCCCAGACGCGAGACCATGGCCTGGTAAACCGTATCCACCGTCTTGGTCCCGGGTCCGACCTGTTTCGCCTCGCCGATGATCTCGGGCAGGGGGATCACGCTGAAGAAGTGGCGCGCGCGGGGTGCCTTTTTCCCCTCCTCGCGGTCCGCAAGCGCTTCCACGCGGGCCATGACCCCGACGGTCACGGGCTTTCCGCAGACCGGACACAGGCCGTTCGCCTCGATCGTATCCTTCGGGTGCATCCTTCTTTCGCACTTCCTGTGTCCGTCGAAGTGGTACTTGCCTTCTTCGGGATAGAACTCCACCGTCCCGGCCAGTCCCTCGTCCTCCGGATCGGACAGGGCGCTGTAGATCGCGGGATAGTCGCAGGACGTGTCGAACAGGGTGGTTTCGCGGCCCAGCTTTCCGGGCGAATGGGCGTCTGAGTTCGATACGAGCACGTAGGGGTCGAGCTGCTCCAGCCGCCAGTTCATGAGCGGATCGGACGACAGGCCGGTTTCGACGGCGAAGATGTGTTCCGTGAGGTCACCGTAGCAGTCCGAAATCCGGTCGAAACCACCCCTGGATCCCAGGGCCGAGAACCAGGGCGTCCAGACATGGGCGGGGATGAGGCAGGCCAGCGGGTCGGTCTCGAGGGTGATTTCCAGCAGGTCCCGGGAGTCCAGTCCCAGGATGGGCCGTCCGTCCGACTGGATATTGCCGATGGCGCCCAGGCGGGCCTGCAGGGTCTTGGCGGCCTCGAATCCGGGCGCCAGGATGATGTTATGCACCTTCCGCACGCGGCCGAGCCGCTTGTAGATGTTCGATATCTCGACCGTCAGCATGAAACGGACCGGCGCCCGGCAGGCGGCCGGCACCTGGCCGTCCATCGCCCGCTCGAGCTCGGGTTTCAGCCTGAACAGGCCCTCTTCGGCCGGTTGCAGTTTCTCTTCCAGCTCATCCATCCAGCCCGGGTGCACGAAATCCCCGGTGCCCACTACCCGGATGCCCTTCAGCTGGGCCCACTTGTACAGGTGCTCCAGGTTCAGGTTCTTGCTGGTCGCTCTCGAGTAATGGGAGTGGAGATGCAGATCGGCGTGGAAGGGCAAGGCGTTCCCCGTTCGTTGATCCGTCGCGGATTCCGTCCGCCGCAAGTACCCGGTTCCCGGTCAATCCGGCGTTGCCGCACCTGTTGGAAAGATGGGGGAATACACGGGTTCGGGCAAGGAGTTTGTATGGTCCGGGCGAGGTGGTCCGGGCGATGCGGGCCGGGTGGTCAGGAAGCCGGTGATTCGGCCGCTTCGCCCGGTTCCAGGACCTGTCCGCTCAGCCGTTTCCGGACGGTGGACAGGACGGCGAGTCCGTCTTCGAGGATGTAGTAGCAGATAGGAACCAGGACCAGCGTGATGGCGGTCGCGAACAGCACGCCGAATCCGAGGGATATGGCCATTGGGATGAGGAACTGCGCCTGAAGGCTCCTCTCCATCAGGATCGGAATCAGTCCGGCGAAGGTTGTGAGCGAGGTCAGCAGTACGGGCCGGAACCGGGCGACCCCCGCGTTCCGGATGATCTCGTGCAGGTCCGCGTCGGGTCCCGCACGTTCGCGCCCGCGGTTGATGAAGTCCACCAGCACCAGGCTGTTGTTCACTACGACGCCGGACAGCGCGACGATGCCGAAGAGGGAGAGCAGCGAAATCGCGAATCCCATGATCAGATGGCCCAGGACCGCCCCCACGATGCCGAAGGGGATGACGCTCATGATGATCATGGGCTGCACGTAGGACTTGAAGGGGATGGCCAGCAGTCCGTAGATCACGAGCAGGGCGACCATGAACCCGAAGCTCAGGCTTTCGATGGACTCCTGCTGGTTGCGCTGCTGTCCCTCCAGCGTGTAGGTCAGGCCCGGGTACTTAGCCATCAGCGACGGCAGGTACGAGGACGTGAGGTCGCTGAGCACGTCATTGGAACTGGCGACGGCGTCGTTCACGTCGGCGGTGATGGTGATGACGCGTTTCCGGTCCGTCCGACGAATATTGGAATAACCTCTTCCCATTTCCGCGCGCGCCGCGAGAGAGAAGGGTACTTCGATGCCGGCCGGCGTCCGGATGCGCATGTTCTCCATGTCGCCCAGGGACCGCCTTTCCGATTCGGGATAACGCACCATCACGCGGACGTCGTCCCGGCCCCGTTGGATCCGCTGGGCTTCTTCACCGAAGAAGGCCTGCCGGACCTGCCGGGAAAGCCCCGCCATGGTGATGCCGAGGGCCTCGCCTTCGGGGGTTACGTTCAGTCTGATCTCCTGCTTGCCCGGCCTGAAATCGTCCGCCACGTCCATGACGCCGTCGTAGTTCGCCACCGTACTTTTCAATTCGGCGGTCGCCTGCAGCAGCGCTTCGGGATCGGGGCTGGACAGTTCGATGTTGATCGCCTCGCCCGCGTTGAAGAGGGAGGAGGTGAACGAGAGCTCCACGACGTCCGGTATCGGACCGATGAGCTCCCGCCAGCGGTTCACGATTTCCTCGCCGCTGATGTTCCGGGTCTCCGAAGGGGAAAGGCCCAGCACGACTTCACCGATGTGGGAGGACCGGGCGGACCCGATGATGCTCCCCGCGTTCTGCTGCGCCCGGGCGGCGTTCGGCTGTTCGCCGATGGCCGCCATGATGTTCCGTATGACCTCGGTATCGCTCCCGGGGTCGTCGCGGGCGATTTCGTCGCCGACCTGTCTCTGCAGCAGTACGGCGCTGTCTTCGATCAGCGCGATATACCGGTCGGTGACCTCGGCGGGCGTGCCCTCGGCCAGGGTAAGGTGCGCCGAGACGAATTCGTTCTCCACGGTCGGGAAAAACACGAAGCGGAGGATGCCGCCGGCCACGAGTCCGGTGGTGAGGATGATCGCGCCGACGCCGATGGACAGGGTGAGGTACCGCCAGGAGAGGGCTTTTTTAAGTAGAGGGACGTAGACGCCTTCCACGAATCGCCGGAGATACCGGGCCACGTTGTCCTGCAGTTCGTACAGCCACTTGTCGGCGTAGAAGAGCACGAGGTAGAAGGGCCTGATCAGCAGGAACGTTCGGGGCAGCGGATCTTCCTTCTTCTTCGGCTGGCCGTGGCGCAGGTGGGTGGGCAGTATGAGCAGGGATTCGATCAGGGAGAAAAGCAGCATGAGGATGATCACGATGGGAAAAACCTCGAAGAATTTCCCCATGAGCCCATCCACGAAGAACATGGGCATAAAGGCGACGATCGTCGTCAGTACCGCGAAGGTAATGGGCTTGGCGATCTCCTGGACACCCATCCGCGAAGCCGTCGCGGGTTCCACTCCCCTTTCCTGGTGCGCGTAGATGTTCTCTCCGGCGATGATGGCGTCGTCCACCACGATGCCGAGCACCATGATGAAGGCGAATAGCGAGAGCATGTTGATGGAAGCGCCCACCAGCGGCATCATCCAGAAAGTGCCGAGAAAGCAGATGACGATACCCAGGGCGACCCAGAACGCCAGCCGGATGCGCAGGAACAGGGCCAGGCAGAGGAATACGAGCATAAAACCCAGCTGGCCGTTGTTGATCATCAGGTCGAGCCGGCTTTCGAGGAGCCGGGACTGGTCCTGCCAGGTGATCAGTTCGACGCCGTCCGGCAGTTCCGCCTGCCTGGCAGCCACGTATCGATGCACGGCGCCGGAGACGTCGAGGATATTCTCATTGCCCACGCGGAAGACCTTCACCAGGGCGGCCGGTTTTCCGTCGAACCGGGAAGAGACGTCCGTTTCCGCGAATCCGTCGACGACCCGGGCCACGTGGCTGAGGAGTAGCCGCGTACCGTCGGAGCGGGACCGCAGCACGATCCGGTCGAATTCGGATCCGACCAGGGCCTGTCCCTTCGATCGGAGCAGGATTTCGCCGCCAGGGGTCTTCACCGATCCGCCAGGCAGGTCGAGCGAGGAATTCCGCACGGCGCCGACGACCTCGGAGAAAGTCAGCCCGTAGCGGCGGAGCGCGGCCTCGGAAACCTCGATCGATATCTCGTACGGCCGGACGCTCGCCAGGGTCACATTGCTGATCTCCGGCTGGGCCAGCAGGTCTTCCCGGATCTCTTCGGCCAGCCGTTTCATGGACGGCTCGTCCAGCCTCCCGGCCACGGCGACGTCGATAACCTGGCGCCGGAAGATGATCTCCTGGATCACAGGTTTTTCCGTTTCCGCCGGGAAGGTGTCGATGGCGTCCACGCGGGACTTCAGATCCTGCAGCAACGTCCGTGCGTCGGCGTCAGGGTCCACCTCGACCTGGATCCTGCCGACCCCTTCCGACGCGGTGGAACTCAGCTTCTTGATGCCGTCCAGGTCCTGAATAGCTTCTTCCACCCGGACGCATACCGCTTCTTCCACTTCGGCCGGCGCCGCGCCCAGGTAGGGGACCGTGATGATGACGAGGTCGGTCTCGAACTCGGGAAAGATCTCGACCTTTAACCGGGAAATCATCAGCAGTCCGCCCACGATGATCGTCATCATGAGCAGGTTGGCCGCCACGTTGTTGCGGGCGAACCAGGCCAGTACGTAGTTCATCTGCCCGTGCCTTCCTCTTCCTGTACGACGGTTCCGGACGAGCCCGTTTCGAGTACGCGCACTTCCATGCCGTCCACCTGGGTTTCGAGGACGGACAGGCAGACGCGTTCGCCCGTCTCGATTCCGCTTAGGATGTATACCTGGTCGGACGCTATCCGGAGGATCTCGACACGCCGGAAACGAAGCCGGTTTTCGCCATCGACGACGGCGATCCGGTTCTCGCCATGCATGGCCGTACGCGGCAGTACCGCCACATCGGAATAGCGCTTGCCCATGATCTCCGCTTCGATGAACATGCCGATGCCCAGGGGCGGCCGGTCGGGATCTGCGCCCCGGCCATAAGGATTCTGAACTCTGGCCACCGCGTAGACCATCCGGCTCATGGGGTCGATTTCGCCTTCCATGCGGACCACCGTGCCGTCCCATCGGTGCCGCCGGCCGCCGAATTCGGCGCTGATCACGACCGGGGGGCCCGCGGCGCGGGGCGTCTCGCCGCGGAACTGCATGGGCGTATCGAAGAAGGCCAGTTCTTCGTCGGGGATGGGCAGCCGTATCTCGGCGTAGTTGATGGCATAGATGGTCGCCAACGCCTCGCCCCGCCGGAGGAACTGGCCCACGTCCACGTTCTTCTTCCTGACCCTGCCGGCGTAGGGCGCGCGGATCTCCGTTCGATCCAGATTAAGCTTCGCCTGCTGAAACGCCGCGATGGACGCTTCCAGGTTGGCCCGGGCCTGGGCCAGTTGAGGTTCTCTCAGGACAAGCGGCATGGGTTCGCCCGATCCCAGCCGACTCCACTCGTCCTGGGCGAGGCGGGCTTCCTCCTGCTCGATCTGCAGCGCGGTGGCGAACCGGGCCGTATCCGCGGCGGCCCGCGTGACCGCCAGTTCCGCGTCGCGCGGGTCGAGGCGCACCAGCAGTTCGTCTCTTTCGAAGAACCCGCCGGGTACGAAGGAAGGCGACACGAAGACGATCTGACCGTCCGTCTCGGCCGAAAGCGCGCTCTCGGTCCTCGGCATCACCGCGCCCTGGGACCGTACCGAGAGCCTTACCGTGTCCAGCGTCGCGACGGTCGTGCGAACCAAAGGAGGTGGGATGTCCGGCATCCTGCTTTCCACCACGGGCCGGCTGCGGACCAGGAAGACCATGATCAGCACAGATCCCGCGACAATGGCTAGCGGAAGAGTTATTCTAAGCCACTTGTTCATTTTCTACTCCTGTACATCTCCTGGTTCCCCGATGGCTCGTAGATCTCCTGGTTCACCGGTTTCCGGTAACATACCTTCGAATCCGCCGCCCAGCGCCAGGTAGAGGTCCACCCGGGCGTCCAGCCGTTGGCGCCGCACGGCCAGGTACTGTCCCTCGGAATCGAAGGCGCGCCGCTGGGCGTCCAGCATGGTGATCACATCGCTCAGTCCGCCGTGATATCGCGATTCCGCCAGTTCGCGGGCGGCCGCGGCCTGCGTCGTGGCCTCCAGAAGCGCGGCTTCGCGCCGCCTGAGGAGCCCGTCCGCCGCCAGGGCGGTTTCCACCTCCCCGTAGGCGCGCAGGGCCCGGTCCGCGAAGTTCGCCAGGACCTGGTCCCTGTTGGCCTCGGCCAGGTCCACGCCCGCACTGAGCCTTCCGCCCTGGAACAGGGGTTGCAGCAGGCTGGACACGAGGCTCCAGACGATGAAATCGCCATCGAGGAGGTCGGTCAGCGCGGCCGTGGACGTCCCGCCCGAACTGGTAAGGCGAATGGCCGGGTACCGCGCCTTCTTCGCGACGCCGATACGGGCGCCGGCCGCGGCGAGCTGCCGCTCGGCCAGCATCAGGTCCGGCCGGCGCGCGATGAGATCGGCGGGCAGTCCGGCCGGCACGGTCGAGGGTACGGGGGGAAGGTCTGAAGTGATGGCGAGTTCGGCCGAGGGATACCTGCCGAGCAGAATCTCGAGCTGCCGGACGACGCCGTCGTATGCCTGCATCCGCTGGAGGACGACGGCCTCGGCCGCGGCCACGTTGGCCAGTGAAAGGCGGAGGTCGAGAGCGGGTCTGAGTCCGCGGGCGTACCGGTTCTCGATCCGTTCGTTCACTTCGCTGAAATTGTCTCTCGTCGCCCGGGCCAGCTCGAGTTGGCGGCGGGCTTCTATGGCGGCGAACCACGCCTTGGCGGTCTGGCCGGCCACGGAGGAACGGATGCCGTAGAGGTCTGCCTGTGATCCCTGCAGATCCGCCAGCGCGGCCGCCTTGTCATCGCTCAGCCGGCCCCACAGATCGATCTCCCAGTTGATGTTCGTCGACACGCCGTAGTTCGTCGACGTCGTCTTCAGCACACCGCCGTTCCCGCCGGGAATCGGGAATCCGATGAAGTTCCGCCGTGTCCTGGTACGGTTGAAATCCAGGCTGACCTGGGGCAGCAGGGGAGCGCCCACGATGCGTGCCTGGGCCCGTGCGGCCTGCATTCGGCCGGTGACCGACTGGAGTTGGAAGTTGCGGGAGAGGGCTTCGTCGATGAGCCCGTCCAGCCGGGCGTCGCTGAAATCCGACCACCAGCGCGCATCGATCGTGCCGCCTTCCGACGGCGCGGCAGTCCACTGCAGGGGTACCGGGGTATCAAGGGACGGATGCTGCGGCTTCGGCGCCGAAGCGCAGCTCGATACCAGTGCCGCGGACACGAATGCGAACACGAGCATGGCCATGGCTGATCGCAAGAAAACCTCCTGCCGGGCGGTGGCGGCGATCCTTGTTGCACGCCTGTCCGGACGAACGTCGAACACAGGGGAAACTCGGAACATCGGTTGTTTCCGTCAAGGCATTTCATCGTTGGACAGCCCGCAGGATAAACCCTTGCGGCCCATTTCATATATCTGTTGCAATTCGTTCGCGGCTGCATTATATGGTATGCGCCCCGGGCGGGCCGGACGGACCGGTCGCCCCGGGCGGACCAGGCGGACCAGGCGGACCAGGCGGACGGGCAACACAGGAGAAGAGGCATGGGGGATAGGCCGCGCGAAGCGAAAAAGCCCTTTGTCCTGTGGTTCACCGGGTTGTCCGGATCGGGAAAGAGCACGATCGCGGACCGGGTCCACCGACAACTGCAGGTGCGCAGGATCAAGGCGGAACGCCTGGACGGAGATGAAATCCGGGCCGTTTTCCCCGATACGGGGTTCGACAGACCCGGACGCATGGCCCACATCGCCCGTGTGGGTTACCTGGCGTCGGTCCTCGAGCGAAACGGCATCTGTACGATCGTGTCGCTCATTTCGCCTTACCGGGAAGCCCGGGATGAAGTACGGCAACGTTGCGAGCGGTTCATCGAAGTGCACCTATCTACGCCCCTGGAAGTATGCGAGGCCCGGGACGTAAAGGGACTGTACGCCAGGTCGAGGCGGGGCGAGATCAGCGGGTTTACCGGACTGGACGATCCCTACGAAGCACCGGAAGCACCGGAATTGCGCATCGACACCTCGCGGCTGACCGCCGCGGAATCCGAGAAGATGGTCATAGACCACATCACCCCCTTGCTGTAGCATCGTCCATGCCCCGATATTCCATCTCACACCTGATGCAGCTCGAAGCCGAGAGCATCCACGTCATGCGCGAGGTCGCCGCGGAATTCGAGCGACCCGTCATGTTGTATTCCGTCGGCAAGGATTCCTCGGTCATGCTGCACCTCGCGCGCAAGGCCTTCTATCCACAGAAACTGCCCTTCCCGCTCATGCACGTCGACACCGGGTACAAGTTCGAGGAGATGTATGACTTCCGAAGGCGCATGGCCGAGGAATACGAGGCGGACCTGATCGTCCACCGCAACGAGGAAGCAATCGCCGCGGGTACCAATCCCTACGACCTGGGCACGCAAAGGTGCTGTGGCCTGTTGAAGACGCAGGCCCTGCTCGACGGGCTGAAGGCAGGGCGCTTCGACGCCGCGCTGGGCGGCGCCCGGCGCGAGGAGGAGAAATCACGGGCTAAGGAACGGTTCTTCTCTTTCCGGGACCGGTTCGGCCAGTGGGATCCGAAAAACCAGCGGCCCGAACTGTGGAACCTTTACAACTGCCGCATCGGCCAGGAGGAGTCCATCCGGGTCTTCCCCCTCTCCAACTGGACCGAACTGGATGTCTGGATGTACATCCACCGGGAGGACATCCCGGTCGTACCCCTCTATTTCGCCCGGGAGCGCGAGGTCGTGGTCCGGGGAGAGCAGCTGATCCCCCTTGAAGGCCAGGCCCGCCTGCTGCCTGGTGAGACCCCCCGCTCCATGGTCTGCCGGTTCCGCACGTTGGGCTGCTCGCCCTGCACCGGCGCCGTAAGATCCGCCGCTTCTTCTGTCGAAGAGATCATCGAGGAAATGATGGTGGAGCGCATCTCGGAACGTTCCACCCGCATCATCGATCACGACCAGGAAGGGTCAATGGAACTGAAGAAGCGGGAGGGCTATTTCTGACAGCCGGTCCGGCCACCGAAACGGTGGTCCGGCCACCGAAGCGGTGGTCCGCCCATGCGACCGGCAGTGCAAACTGAAATGACCGACATCCGGACGTTTTTAAGACAGAATGAAGAGAAGGAACTGCTGCGCTTCAGTACGGCGGGCAGCGTGGATGACGGCAAGTCCACGCTGATCGGCCGGCTCCTGGCCGACTCGAAGAACATCTACGAGGACCACCTCGCTTCGCTCAAGCAACTGGCCCGCAAAGACGAAGCGCCCGACCTGGCCCTGCTGCTGGACGGCCTCAAAGCCGAGCGGGAGCAGGGCATCACCATCGACGTGGCCTACCGCTATTTCTCGACGCCGAAGCGGAAGTTCATCATCGCCGACACCCCGGGCCACGAACAATACACCCGGAACATGGCGACCGGCGCGTCCGGCGCCAACCTGGCGATCGTGCTCGTCGACGCGCGCCACGGCGTGCTGACGCAGACCCGCCGTCACGCTTTCATCACGTCCCTGCTCGGTATCCAGCACCTCGTCGTCGCCGTAAACAAGATGGACATGGTGGATTACAGCGAAGCGGTCTTCGACGACATCCGCCGCGCCTTCCTGGACTACGCCGCCAAGTTAAACGTGAGCGATATCCGGATCGTTCCGGTGAGTGCCCTCCACGGCGACAACGTGGTGGAGAAGAGCGGCCGCATGCCGTGGTACCACGGGCAGTCCGTGCTGGATATCCTGGAGGACGTGCAGTTCCTGACCGACCGCAACCTGGTGGACCTGCGCTTTCCCGTGCAGTACGTCATCCGCCCCCACCAGAATGCGCGGTACTACGCGGGTTCGGTGCTGTCCGGCGTGGTCCGGCCCGGGGATGAAGTGCTGATTCTGCCCGGGCAGAACCGGACGCGGGTGCAGTCCGTATCCAGTTTCGATGGCGACCTCGAAGAGGCCTATCCGCCCATGTCCGTTTCGCTGCAGCTGGAGGACGAGGTGGACATAAGCCGGGGCGACATGATCGTCCATCCCAAGAACCTGCCCCACGTGGACCGGCGGTTCGAAGCCATGATGGTCTGGATGAGCGAGGCGCCCATGGATCCGTCGCGTCACTACCTGATCAAGCAGACCACGCAGACCGCCCGCGTGAGCATCGATCACGTCGACTACCGGATCGACGTCGATACCCTGCACAAAGTCGACGTCTCCCGCCTTGCGCTGAACGATATCGGCCGCGTGGCCCTGACCTCGAACCGGCCTCTCTTCCACGACGCGTACCTGAACAACCGGCTGACCGGGAGTTTCATCCTGGTGGACTACCTGACGAACAATACCGTGGCCGCGGGCATGATCATCGACCGGCTGCCGGAAGACCGCGTGCCCATGGACGTGGACGCCGGTTCCGAACCCCGGGCCACCACGTCGAAGCGGACCAGCCTGGTGGACCCGGACCGGCGGATCGTGCGGTATGGACAGAAGCCCTGCACGATCTGGATCACGGGATTGGTGGGATCGGGCAAGTCGGCCGTCACCTTCGGACTCGAGGCGGCGCTTTACGAGGAGGGGTACTCGGTGGTGGTGCTGGACAGTTCGGTCGTCCGCAACGGACTCAGCCGGGACCTGGGCTTCTCGGCGGCGGACCAGGCCGAGAACCTGCGGCGCGTGGCCGAATGCGCCCGCGTGCTCAACGACGCGGGCCTCATCGTCGTCGCCTCCTTCATTTCGCCGAGCGAGGATGGCCGCCGCCAGGTGGCCGAGCGGATCGGGATCGACAGGTACGTGGAAGTCTTCGTCGACGCATCGCTCGACTGGTGCCGGAAGCACGATACCACGGGCTGTTACGCCAAATCGGACCGGGGTCTCCTGCGCAACCTCGCCGGCGTGGACTACCCCTACGAAAGGCCCATTGACCCGGCGGTGAAGGTCGCGTCGGAGACCGACCCGGTGGACCATTCGGTTTCACGCATCGTAGCGGTGTTGAAGGAGAAAGGCTACCTGCTTACCATCCCGCCAGCCCCATGACGAAGTAGGCGGTCTGGGCGACGATGAAGAGCAGGAGGAATGCGATGGCCAGGGGCATGAGACCGCTCACCACGGTCCACTTCACGCTCCGAGTCTCCCGGTAGACCGTCCACATGGTAGTCGAACAGGGGTTGTGCAGCAGGGAGAAGAGCATCAGGCAGACGGCGGTGAGGAGCGTCCACCCCTGCTGGTTCACCAGGAGATGCTGCAGCTCCGCCATCGTGTCCAGTTCGATCATCATGCCCGCGCCGGTATAGGCCATGATGATGGTCGGGACCACGATTTCGTTGGCGGGGATGGCGATGATGTAGGCCAGCAGGATCACGCCGTCGAGACCGATGGCCCGCCCCACGGGTTCCAGCCACTGGGAGACCCAGACCGTCAGGCTCTGACCCCCGGTGTGGATGTTGCTCAGCAGCCAGATCACGCCGCCCGCCGGCACGGCCATGACCACCGCACGCCACAGTACGAAGATCGTCCGGTCGATCAGCGAGGTGTAGAGCACGCGCAGAATGCTGGGACGCCGGTAGGGCGGAAGCTCCAGCGTGAAGCTGCTGGCTTCGCCCCGGAGGAACGACCGGGACAGTATGGCTGACACCAGCAGGGTCGTCGCGGCGCCGATCAGGACGATGAGGACCAGGGAGCCGGCCGCGGCCATGGCCGCGAAGGCCGGCGGGAAGGCCGCCGCCACGAAGAGGGTGGCCAGTATGATCAGCGTGGGCCACCGCCCGTTGCAGGGCATGAAGTTGTTGGTGAGGATGGCGATCAGCCGCTCCCTGGGGGAATCGATGACCCGGCAGGCCACGACCCCGGCCGCGTTGCAGCCCAGTCCCATGCTCATGGTGAGCGCCTGCTTGCCGTGGGCGCCCGCCTTCTTGAACAGGGCGTCGACGTTGAAGGCCACGCGGGGAAGGTACCCCAGGTCTTCCAGTATGGTAAAAATAGGAAAGAAGATCGCCATGGGCGGAAGCATGACGGCGATCACCCAGGCCAGTCCCCGGTAGACGCCGTGCCAGATGAACCCGGTGACCCACCAGGGCATGCCCAGCCACTCGAAGAACTCGACGCCGCGCGCACCCAGCCAGAACAGTCCTTCCGCCAGCATGGAGGAGGGCACGTTGGCCCCCGATATCGTGATCCAGAAGACGACGCCCAGGAGCAGGGCCATGAACGGCAGGCCCCAGATCCTCGAGGTCACGATGCGGTCCAGCTTCTGGTCCCAGGGATAGGAGGCCGTTTCGTCGGTGCGGACCACCTTCCGGGTGATGGCCTCGGCATCCTGGTAGATGGCCTCGACGATTTCATCCCGGTAAGATCCGTCCAGGCCCCGTTGCATCTCCTCGACCCGGCCGAGAATGTCCTCGCCGGCCGTGTGTTTTGTCGAAGTCTCGCTCATGAGTTCATGCTCCGTCGATTACTTCCTCCGTCGATTACGTCGGCCTGGACGCCCATCCGGCTGAATTCTCCGGTTTCCAGCGCCTTGCGCACCCGGTAGTCGCCGTCGAGCAGCCTGAAGGCGATCCAGCGGGGGTTCGGCAGGTCCGGGTAGGATGCCTGAAGCATGCCCGTGATCGTATCCACCGTCCGGTCGAGTTCGTCGTTGCCCGTTATGCGCCGCGGCGCGTTCTTGATCGTACCCTCGATCACGTCGGCGACCGTGCGCATCAAAAGGCCCAGTCCCTCCTTCTTCCGGGCAGACACGGGCACGACCGGCACGCCCAGTTCCCGGGAGAGCGAGCGGTGATCCACCGAGATTCCCTTGCGCTCGGCCTCGTCCATCAGGTTCAGGCAGACTACCGCTCTTTCCGTGATCTCCAGCACCTGCAGCACGAGGTTGAGATTGCGCTCGAGCATGGTGGCGTCGACGACGATCAAAGTACAGTCGGGGCGGCCGAAGAGGATGAAGTCCCGGGCGATCTCCTCGTCGATGGACGCCGACAGCAGGGAATACGTGCCGGGCAGGTCGATCATCTTGTACCTTCTGCCGTTGAACTCGAAGCCGCCCTCGGCCCGGTTCACCGTCTTCCCGGGCCAGTTCCCCGTATGCTGCTTCAATCCGGTCAGCGCGTTGAAGACCGTGCTCTTACCCACATTCGGATTACCCGCCAGGGCGATGACATAGTCCCACCGGTCCAGCGAAACGCCCATCTGCACCAGGTTCTCCTGGAGCGCGCACGACACGCAGTCGTGGCCGGGCGGCGCGGAAGTTCCTTGCGATCCCGTCATTTCGGGGGTCCCGGGTGTCGCGGACGATCCTTGCGGCGCGGACGTTCCGCGCGGTGCGGCATCGGTACTCATGCGTCGATCTCCTGTTCCTTCTGCGGTGCTCTTTCGATCCGGATCAGATCGCTCTGCTCACGGCGCAGCGCGATCATCGTATTCCGAACCCGGTAGGCCGTGGGGTCGCTGAAGGCGCTTTGCATGACCCGCTCGACGCGTGCGCCGGGCGTGAGGCCCAGGTCCTGGAATCGCCTTCGGGTCAGGCCCTGGCAGGCCGGCGCCAGTCCGACGACCCTTCCCGTCTCGCCGTGCGCCAGCGTGGTGAGCGGTACGCCTGCCGGTTCGAGGTCATCGGTGGGCGCCTCCCGTACGGACACGTTCGCGGCGACGACCGGCGCAAGCACATGTTCGGCGTCCGGCGTGCCGATGACTACCCGCACGGGCGACATGTCCATGATCGTGATGACCATTCCGGGATGGAGATCCTCGGCGATGATCTGGGCGTACACTTCCGGCGGTTCGTCCTCGATATGCACGATCAGAGCCGGGACGCCCTCCGGCCAGTCGACGAGTTTCTGGCTCTCGATCTCTTTCATGTCGCCGGCGGCGTTCGGGATCGGATCTCCCTGGGGATCGAAGGCGGGATGGCCCATGTCGGCGTCCATCTTGTCGACCTGCGCCTCGGTCACCGTGTGCTCCAGCCGGTGGGCGCGGGCATGGATCTCTTCTCGGGGCACCGAAGTCTCATCGGCGAGATACCGCTCGAACAGCCGGTGGGCCCGTACGATCTGGAGCGCCCAACGATGGCCTGCCGCCGTGAGCCGCATGCCCTGACCCGTCACGACCACGAGGTCCAGCTGCGCCATTCGGTTGACCAGGACCAGCGTGTGTTTCGTCGACGTGCCCAGGGTATTGGAAAGGGACTCCACGGATGCCGGGCGGCCGTCATGCTGAAACTGGTGCAGATGTGCGAGGGCGTCCTCCACGGCCTGGCGGGACTGCAGCCAGCGCCGGCGCCGGATGCGCCAGAACAGGCCGTACTGCGGCACGAAGAGCGCGCCGGCTACGATGAGCACGATGACACCGGTCATGGGTCTGCCCGCCCCTTGTCGATCCCTTCGCCGGCCGGCAGGCTTTCAACCAGGACGGTACGGGCGACCTGGCGACCGACGTGGTGTTCCTCCCCGGCGACGCGCAGGAGCATGGGGCCTTCGAAGGGCTCCTTATTCAGCACCTCCACGGTGTTTTCCGGCCGCAGGCCGAGTTTCGCCAGGTACCGGAGCAGCTCCGGATCCGTGTCGGTCACGCGGCGGACGACTACGGTTCGGCCGGTTTCCATGTCGGACAACTTCTTGTGGTTCGTGGTGGCTATGGCCCCGTCCTTCGTCGGAATCGGCGAACCGTGAGGATCCGTCGTCGGGTATCCCAGCATGGCGTCGATCTTGTCCTCGAACTCTTCGGAGATCACGTGTTCGAGCCGTTCCGCCTCCGCGTCCACCTGGTCCCACGTGAACCCGAGCGCTTCCGCCATGTACACCTCAAGCAACCGGTGGTGGCGGATGATTTCGAGGGCAATCTTCCTGCCCGCGTCGGTCAGCCTGATCGCCTGGTACGGCCGATGCTCGACCAGTCCCGACTCCGACAGCCGCTTCATCATGTTGGTGACGGAGGCGGCCGATACACCCATCCGGTCCGCGACGGCATTGGTCGACGCGGTTTCGGCATTTTCCTGCAGCTTGTAGATGGCTTTGAGGTAGTCTTCGGTAGCTGGTGTGGGCATGGGAATATCCCCAAATCCTGGTACGGCGTTGCGCGAATCGAAGCGCCGTTATTTTTAGACTAGGATAAATATATAGTTTGATGATGTATGTGTCAACAATTAGATCGATAAAAAACCAGGTACGTCCGGAAGGGCGTCGGCAGACTCGTCCGAACGAGCGCCACCGTGTCCTCGGAGGACCACGCGCCGGACCGAAACAATACCCTTGTTTACGGTAGACGCCCGACTTTATATTCGAACTGCCGAAAATCCATCAGCCAGCGTGATGCGAGCCTGGAGTCGTGATGCGAGCCTGGAGTCGTGATGACTGAACATACCATTCTCGTTGTGGTGGACGACCTGTTCTTCTCTGCCAAAATCGGAGAGACTATCCGCCAGTTGGGCGGCATGCCGCGCTTCGTGGCGGAAGCGAACGAAATCCCGGGTGAATCCGAGGACGGCCCACCCACCGCGATCATCGTGGATCTCGATCTTTCGCGTACCGACGCCGTGGGCCTGATTTCCCATCTGAAGGCCGGAGAAGCGACCAGGGACGTACCCATGATGGCCTACGGCCGGCATACGCGGCCCGAAGCCTTCGTTCGTGCCCGGGAGGCGGGCTGCGAACGGGCGGTGCCCAGGTCGGAATTCGTGAAAAGGCTGCCGGAATTCGTCGAATCTTGCCAAAAGCATGCCCGCTCCGCGCGCTGAAAAATACCTGATGTGTGCGCGCCAGGGCGTCACGACGCGCCAGGGCGTCACGACGCGCCAGGGCGTCACGACATGCCAGGACGTCAAGACGCACCGGGACGCTAAGACGCGCCGGTACCTCAAGACGCGCCAGTGCGTCACGACATGCCGGGACGATAAGACGCACCGGGATGGAATCCAGTCATGACCAACAAACAGATCGGCAAGGTGCTCAGCCAGATCGGTTCGCTTCTGATCCTGCAGGGCGAGAATACCTTCAAGACCCGTGCCTACGCAAACGCCGCGCGCCGCGTGGAGACCCTCGCCGAACCGGTTGCGGACATGGTGATCGAAGACCGGCTGGACAAGGTCCCCGGCCTGGGCGCCTCCATGGTGCGCCACATCACCGAACTCGTCCGTGACGGGCAGTCGAGCTATCATCAGTCCCTCGTTCAAACGGTGCCGGGCGGGTTCCAGGAAATGCTCACCATCAGGGGCCTCGGCGCGCGGAAGATCCGAACGATCTACGACCATCTCGGCATCGATACCGTGGGGGAACTGGAATACGCCTGCCGGGAGAACCGGCTCGTCAAGCTGGACGGGTTCGGTGCCAAGACCCAGGAGCGTGTGCTCAAGGGGATCGACCTGATCAAGCGGTCGCGCGGGTTCCATCTCCTGGACCGGGCGTTGAAGGAGGCGAAGTCCCTGGCGGACGACCTGCTCCGCCACCCAGACGTCTGGCGCGCCGAGGTCGCCGGAGACGTCAGGCGCAGGATGGAAGTCATCCGTGAGACCGACCTCGTCGTGGGCCATCCCGACCCGGAGGGGATCAAGCCCATCCTGCATCGTTTCGGCGAGGTACAGGCGCAGGATGACCGTGACGTTACCGTCATCGGACCATCCGGGCTGCCCGTTCGGATCCACTGCGTTCCGGACGAAACCTTCGCCGTCACGCTGTATCACTGGACGGGCAGCGAAGGCCACCGAACGAAGATCGCCCGGCACGCCGACGACCGGGGGATCACCATCACCGACCGGCACGTCATTCGCGACCGCGCCGTGATCCCCTGTCCCGACGAATCCGTGATCTATGACCTGCTCGGCCTTCAGTTCGTACCCCCGGAACTGCGGGAAGGGGGCGAAGAGGTCGCCATGGCCGCGGAGAACCGGTTGCCGGAACTGCCGTCGAAGGCGGATATCCTCGGCGTGATCCACAACCATACTTCCTACAGCGACGGGATGCACAGCCTCCGGGAAATGGCCGAGGGCGCCCGTGCGCGGGGGTACGGCTACATCGCGGTTTGCGACCACAGCCGGACCGCGGCCTATGCCCAGGGACTGAGCATCGAACGGGTCATGGAGCAGCAGGAGGAAATCGACGAGCTAAACGCCCGGTACGACGACTTCCGCATCCTGAAGGGTATAGAGTCCGACATCCTCCCCGACGGGAGCCTGGACTACCCGGACGAGGTCCTGGCCACCTTCGACCTGGTCGTGGCTTCCGTACACTCCATATTCAACATGTCCGAAGCGGATATGACAGAACGCATGGTCAAGGCGATCCGGAATCCGCACACGACCATTCTGGGACACCCCACGGGCCGGCTGTTGCTGGCCCGGGACGGCTATCCCGTGGACGTAGCCCGCCTCATCGACGAAGCGGTGGCCCACAACGTCGCCGTAGAAGTCAACGCGAATCCCCACCGTCTCGACCTGGACTGGCGACATCTCGATTACGGCATGACCCGGGGCGCCCGTTTCAGTATCGGGCCCGACGCCCATCACGTGGACGAACTGGACTACGTGGAATACGGACTTTCCATGGTCCGCAAGGGAGGCGTGACGCCCGATCGACTCCTGAACAGCCTGACGGCGGAAGAGCTGATCGGGCTGAAGGCCGGGCGTCTCAGTACGACGGCGAATTAAGCGGTCCGCCTGGTCCGCCTGATCCGCCCGCACGAGCTCGGTCCGCCTGGCCCGCCTGGTCCGCCCACACGTGCCCGGTCCGCCTGGCCCGCCTGGTCCGCCCGTACGTGCCCGGTCCCAACTGGAAATACTGAACATGCCGACCATGAAAGCACAGCGTGAACGCATGGCGGAGGTCCTGGACCGCCTGAAGAAGACCTACCCCGACGTGGGACCGGCATTGAATTTCACCACGCCTTTTGAACTGCTTGTCGCGACCATACTCTCGGCGCAGTGCACGGACAAGCAGGTAAACGTGGTCACGGAATCCCTCTTCAGGAAGTATCCGTCCCCCAGTCACTACCTGGACGCCGCGCCCGAAGCATTGGAAGCGGACATCTTCACCACGGGCTTCTACCGCAACAAGGCGGCCAATATCCGGAAATGCTGCCGGTCGTTGGTCGATAACCACGGCGGCGAGGTGCCTTCGGCCATGGAGGACTTGACGAATCTGGCCGGCGTGGGACGAAAGACCGCCAACGTCGTGCGCGGCAACGCCTTCGGGATTCCGGGGATCGCCGTGGACACCCACGTGAAACGCTTGTCCGGGCTCCTCGGGTTCACAAAACAGGCCGACCCCGACCGGATCGAGCGCGACCTGATGAAGTTTGTGCCGGAATCGGACTGGACCGGCCTGGGACACCTTCTGGCGTCCCACGGCAGGAAGACCTGCGTCGCCCGGCGTCCGAAATGCGACGAATGCGTCCTGAGCGATCTGTGCCCTTCGGCAAAGTAGGCACCATTGCCGGTCCGCCCGCCGGCCCGTACACCGTCTCGGCCGCCGGCCGTACACCGTCTCGGCCGCCGGCCGTACACCGTCTTGGCCGCCGGCCCGGCCGCCGATTTGTGTTTTCAACGGGCCTCGCGCCGGGTATATTTCAGATACCTGAATTGAGCCGCCTGCGTGCGTGCGGTCCGCACGTCATGCGCGAGTTCTCGAGACACGCCGCGCGCCGAGTGTGCGCTTCATTGAACCGTGCGCGAGAAGTACCACCCGAGTGACGCACGAGAGATGGTCCCTCCAAACCGACAGGAAGGGGAATGCGCCAGACGATATTGGTCATAGACGACGAACCCGATATCGTGGAAATCATCCAGTACAACCTGGAGAAATCCGGCTTCGATGTCATCGTGGCGGCGGACGGCCCGGCCGCGCTCGAAAAAGCCCGCGACGAGACCCCTGATCTCATCGTGCTCGACCTCATGCTGCCCGGACTCGAAGGCACCGACGTATGCCGCATTCTGAAACAGGACGAACGCACGAGGTCCATACCCATCCTGATGCTGACCGCGAAAAGCGAGGAAATCGACCGGATCATCGGTCTTGAACTGGGGGCCGACGACTATGTGGTCAAACCCTTCAGTCCCCGGGAGATCGCCCTGCGCATCCGGAACATCCTGCGCCGCCGGTCCGAACCGGCATCCCCGGGCCCCGTCCGGGCGGGACCCCTGGTCATCGACGTGGAAGGCCACCACGTGTCCGTTTCGGGCGGCACGGTGTCCCTGACCGCCACCGAGTTCAAGCTGTTGGCCGTTCTCTTTCAGCGGCGCGGCAGGGTACAGACCCGGGAGGAGCTGCTCGACGTGGTCTGGGGGTATGACTACATGGGGTACGGACGCACCGTGGACGCACACATCAAGCGGTTGCGCGAGAAACTCGGCGAGGCCGCCGGCATGGTGGAAACGGTGCGGGGGGTCGGATACCGCTTCGCCAGGTAGGCCTGGTCATGCGATTTTCGCTACAGACAAAGATCCTGATCGGCTACGTCGCCTTTACCCTGGTGGTGGCGGGCGCCGTGTACATCTATCTGAACACGTCCCTCCGCGAGGATGTCAGCAGCCATACCCGCGAGCAGTTGCTCAATGACGCCCGCCTGATCCAGTCCTACCTGGAAAACGCCCCCCTTCCTTCGCTTTCACCAGAGACGATCGATCCGATCGCGGACCGCCTGGGCGAGCAGTGCGGCGCCCGGGTGACCGTGGTGCGGGACGACGGCGTCGTGGCCGGTGATTCTTCCATCCCCCTTTCTTCCATCCCCCTCATGGAGAACCACGGCGACCGGCCGGAGATCCTCGAAGCCATCGCGTCGGGAGTCGGTAACAGCATTCGCTACAGTAACACGCTGGAAACCGACATGGCCTACGTGGCGGTCCCCTTCCGGACCGAACAGGCCAGCGGCGTCGTGCGGGTCGCGCTGCCGCTGCAGCAATTCCGGTGGATCGAATCCCACATATGGAAAATCGTGCTTGCGGCCCTCGGCATCGGCCTCCTTTTAAGCTTCGTGCTGAGCTGGGGCACGGAGAGACTGGTCTCCCGCCCGATCGAACGCATGACGGAAGTCGCCCGGCGGCAGGCTGCCGGAGACCTCGAGGTCACCGCTTCCGCGCCGGCGCACGTCGAACTGTCCTCCCTGGCGGCCGCCCTGAACGAGGTGGCCGCGCAGTCCAGGGAAAGGCTTTCGCAGATCAGGGAAGAGAACGCCCAGCTCGAAGCGGTGCTGTCCGGTATGGCGGAGGGCGTACTGGTGACCTCCGCGGAAGGGCGGATCCTGATGGTCAATCCGGCGTTCAAGCGCATGATGGACGTGGACGCGTGGTGCCTGAACAAGCGTCCCATCGAGGTCGTGCGCAACCACGACCTGCAGAGCGTGGTGGACGCCGCGATCGATACGGCGCCGTCCCTGCACGAGGATACCGTGTTCGATCTGACCCTGGAATGGAACCAGCGCATCTTCCAGGTGCACCTGACCCCCGTACGCATCGGGGAGCAGCTCCACGGGGTGGTTGCCGTGTTCCACGACATGACCGAACTGCGCCGCCTGGAGCAGGTCCGGAAGGACTTCGTGGCCAACGTGTCGCACGAACTCAGGACGCCGCTGACCTCCATCAAGGGCTATGTGGAGACGTTGCTGGACGGCGCCATGGAGGATACCGCCGCGCTCCACCGCTTCATGACGTCCATCCAGCACCATGCCGACCGCCTGCAGGCGCTGCTCGAGGACCTGTTGCAACTGTCCAGCATAGAATCGGGCCGGTACGAGGTCGAATTCACGTCCTGCCGCCTGGACCGGGTTTCTGAACGGGTCGCCGAGATCTTCGCGAAGCAGATCGACCGCAAGCAGCTGACGCTCTCCCTGCGGTTCGAAACGGACAGACCGGTGCGCGGAGATCCCGAACTCATGGAACGGGCCCTGTCCAACCTGGTGGACAACGCCGTGAAATACACGGAGAATGGAGGATCGATCACCATCGGCACCGAGGAGCAGGGCGACGAGATCGTCCTTTCGGTCGCCGACACCGGACCGGGTATTCCGTCCGAGGCGCTTCCAAGGATCTTCGAACGGTTTTTCCGGGTTGACCGGGCGCGGTCCAGGGCCCTTGGCGGAACTGGCCTGGGCCTGGCGATCGTCCGGCACACCATGGAACTGCTTAACGGCCGGGCGTGGGTCGAGAGCAGGCTCGGCGAAGGCGCGACCTTCTACCTCTCCCTTCCCGCGTGGATCGAAGACGAGCCGTCCGAAGACGAGCCGTCCGAAGACGAGCCGTCCGAAGAGACCGAAGCGTCCGAAAGCCCCACCCGGGCACCGGGAGAATCGGTCAGCGAAACTTCAACGGGCGGAACCACTTAGACCGCACCATTTCTTCCGCGAAGCACCCGGCGGGATGTGCCGGACAGGACCATTCGTTCCATGGTCCGCTCGATCGACGGGCCGTCGTGTTTATCCGCTGTAATTCCTGTGTTTTTTGGATCAAAACAAACATTTACCCTTGACAGTGCTTTCCTTCTGATATTTATTGGGTACATAACCCAAAAAATAGAATAAATCCATCGGGAACACGACCCCGATACGCAGTTCTCCGGCCAGGCTTCTGAAGGCAGTCGCACGATGCGCGGACGCGCGCGTCCGACTGAACCGTTTCGAAGGAAGTTAGTTACAGGTGCGGCTTACTGTGCGTACGCGACGCAAGTTCGTCTCGCCGTAGTTCCCGCCACGGTAACGCGCTGGTGCGGGCCGGTGGCAAAACCATTCTCCTCCAGGAGGTAGATATGGCAACCAGAGTAATTGTGGGTTTGATCGCCCTTCTGGCGATCATCCAGGGGTTGGCTGGTGGCATGATGAATGATGGCGGGGCCATAATGATCCTGATTGTGCTCCTGGGTATCGTCTACGGCTTCATGGGAGTAGACGCTGAGGACGCGACGGACTACCTGGTCGTGACTATCGCGGTAGGCGCGGCTGCGGGCGCAGATGTGTTGAGTGGCATACCGGTCATCGGAATGTCCCTGGACGGCATTCTGGATCCGGCCAGCTCAGCGCTGTACGCCAGCGTGTTTTCCATCCTGATCATGCGTACGTTAAACCGGCTCAAGGGATAGACGGCCGCGACCCGCGGCCTTCCGTGCCGGGGACCCGCGGCGTTCCGTGCCGCGAAGGTTCACCCGGCCTTCCCTGAACCGAGTCGTTTTCAAGTGCTTAGGAGGTAAGATATATGGCATCCCGGATAGTCGTTGGACTCGCGGTGCTGCTGGCGTTGCATGAGGGGCTGGTCAGCGGTATGCTGCTTGACGGTACCGTTGTCGGGCTGTTGCTGGTCATCCTCGGCCTGTTGCACGCGCACCTTTCGGTCGACGCGGAAGACGCCACGGGCTACCTGGCGGTTACGATTGCCGTCGGTGCGGCAGCGGGCATGGACGTGCTTAGCAACATACCGGCCATCGGCGCGACCCTTGACGCGATCATTGATCCGGTCAGCACCGTCCTGTACGCCGGCGTCGTTACCATTCTTCTGAAAAGGACGAAGGCCCGTATCGGGTGGTAACAGAGAGATAGTCGACGTAAAAACACACAGGCGGACCGGGGAATTCACGACCTCCCTGGTCCGCCTGTTTTTTTTGTGTACCGGTTGTCCCCGGTACCGGTTGCTCCTGGTACCGGTTTCCTCCCGATCTCCTCAGTTCCGGGCGGTCAGCGCAGTCCGTGAAGCCGCGGACTGCTTCATCTTCCGGTCCGCGTTTATCCTAACGGTCTCGCAGGCCAGTTCGTACAGTTCCCGCTGCGACTGGAATCGCCTTCCCGCCTTCTTCACGTATCGGTAGGTCCCGTCCGACTGCAATTCGCGCGCCTTCACATTATCCTTCAACTGGATCTTCAAATACGCCCACAACTCCGCCTGGAGCGCCCTGTCGATGACCGGGAACGATATCTCGACCCGCCGGTTGAGGTTCCGGTCCATCCAGTCCGCGCTGGAAAACAGGTATTCCGGGTTCCCGTCGTTGTAGAAATAGAACAGCCGGACGTGCTCGAGAAACCGGTCTACGATGCTGATGACGCTGATGTTCTCGCTCAATCCCGGGACGCCCGGTCTCAGGCAGCATATGCCTCGGATGATCAGTTGTATCCGCACGCCGGCCTGGGAAGCCTGGTACAGGGCCACGATCATGTCCGGGTCGACGAGGGAGTTGATCTTCGCGATCACCAGGGCCGGATGCCCGGTGCGGGCCCGGTCGCTCTCCCGCTGAAGCCGCTTCACCATGTCCTCCCGCATCGACGTGGGCGAAAGGATGAGATGGTGAAAGCGCGAGGGCAGCGCATAGCCGGTCAGCAGGTTGAAGAGCTGCGTTACGTCCTCGCCAAACTCCTCCTTGTCGGTGAACAGGCCGAAATCGGCGTAGATGCGCGCCGTCTTGTCGTTGTAATTCCCCGTACCCAGGTGACAGTACCGGTGTATCCCCTCGCCCTCCCGGCGCACGACCAGGCAGGCCTTGCAGTGGACCTTGATACCCGGTATGCCGTAGATGACATGGGCCCCCGCCTCCTCCAGCTGCCTGGCCCACTGGATATTCGCGGCCTCGTCGAACCGGGCCTTTAACTCCAGCAGCACCGAGACTTCCTTGCCGTTCTGCGCCGCCCGCGTCAACGCCCGGGTGATGGGCGAATTGGCGCTGACCCGGTACAGCGTCATCTTGATGGCGAGAACCTGGGGATCCTCCGCCGCTTCCGAGACGAACCGGACCACCGCGTTGAACTGATGAAAGGGGTGGTGCAGCAGGATGTCGTCCTTCTTGATGGCTTCCCAGATGGAAGGCGCGCCTTCGAAGGACGTCGCCGGCTGGGGTGGGAAGGGTTCGTCCATGAGATCGGGCCGGTCGACGGCATCGTACAGTTCGATGAGATCGGAAAAAGCGGTGAAGCCTTCCGTGGGGTAGAGGTCCTCCGGCTCCAGTTCCAGTTCATCCACCAGGACGTCCAGGATGCGCGAAGACAGCTCGGGGTCGTACTGCAGCCGTACCGCGGCACCGTTGCGCCGGTTGCGTATACCCTCCTCGATGACCTTGAGCAGGTCCTCCGCGCCCTCCTCCACGTAATCCACGTCGGCGTCCCGCGTCACGCGGATCGACGCGCAGTTCAGCACCTCGTAACCGTTGTAGAACAGGTCGAGGTTCATCTGGATGACGTCCTCCAGCATGAAGAACGCCTGCCGGCCGTTCTCGGACGGGAGTTCGAGAAACCGCGGCATGACCGAGGTCGGCAGATGGATGACCGAGAGGTCCGTATGGGGGAAAACGGACTTCTGGATCTTGCGGATTTCGGCCACGAGACAGAGTGTGCCGTTGGCCAGATAGGGAAACGGATGGCCGGGGTCCACCGCCAGCGGGGTCACCACCGGCAGGATGGTCTTCCGGAAGTACTCGTCCAGATAGGCCTTCTGCGAAGGGCTGAGTTGCTCGGGCTCCAGGATGTCGATGCCCTGCTCGGTGAGTTGCGGGCGGATCTCGTTGATGAACAGGCCGTGCTGCTTGTTGACCAGTTCGTGCATCCGGGACGAGAGCGCGGTCATCACCTCGCGGGGACTCAGGCCGTCGGCGGTACGCGTGGACTGGACCTGCGCGTCGATCTGTCGCTTGACGCCGGCGACGCGGATCATGAAGAACTCGTCCAGGTTGGTGCTGAAAATGGCCAGAAACTTCACCCGTTCCAGCAGGGGAACCGTCGGGTCGAGCGCTTCTTCCAGCACCCGCGCGTTGAACTCCATCCAGCTCAGTTCCCGGTTGAAGAAGTGTTCCGGGCGCCAGTAGTTCGTCACCAGCGGCGCGACGGGAGGCCGGGGTTTGTGGGTAAAACGGCGTCCCGCTCTCCTCGAAGCGATGGTTCGAACCGTGGCGGTTCGGGTGTTGTTTCCATTCGGGGAAGACATGACTTCAGCCACCTGGAGGATATGCGGATTCACGCCGCGTGGCGGGCCCGACGCGTGCGATTCCGCACTGCGACTGCCGTTCCGGATGTCTGCGGACTCGTCCGCCGGATCAAGTATCCATAAAGCAGGCCGGACGGCGTTCTTGTCAAGCCGTCTTTGACCCGCCGGTCCCTTCCGGCAGGAAAAACGAACTTTAATCATATCGTCATGGCCTTGTACGCTGTTCGTAACAGAATCGTCAAATAGCCTTGTTATAATAATGCCGTGTTCGGTTCAAGCTTGCATCCCAGGCACCTGCAGAAGGACTGATTCGACGTAAACATGGGGAGATGCCGCACATGGCGAAGACATACCGGTTCGGGAACAGCCTCGACGCGAAATACGACGGAACCTGGCGGACCACATGGATGCAGGCAGCGGTATTCGCGGCCGCACTCGCGCTCCTGGCGTTCACCGCGATGGAGGCCCGCGGACAGGCGTCCATGGGCCGCATTTCGGGTACGGTCGTGGATGCGGAGACAGGCGATCCGCTCATCGGCGCCACGGTGGTGGTGGTGGGCCTGGAGCTTGGCGCGATGGCCGATCTCGAAGGCGCCTTCCTGATCCGGAATGTCCCCGCGGGACTGCACACCGTCCAGGTATCCATGATCGGGTACGCGCGGAAGCGGGTCACCGAGATCCAGGTCGACCCGGGCCAGGTGAGCAGAATAGACATAACCGTCGAACAGGAACTCATCGTGGCGGACGTGGTGGAGGTGACGGCCCGGTCCCTGGAAAACACGGAAGCGTCACTGTTGAAGCGCCGCCAGAACGCCCTTTCCATCAGCGACGCCATCAGCGCCGAGGATATCTCCCGGGGCGCCCAGGGCGACGTGGCCGCGGCCATGACCCGCGTCACCGGCGCTTCGGTGGTGGACGGCAAGTACGTCTATATTCGCGGACTGGGCGAACGGTACAGTACCGCCCAGCTGAACGGTACCTCCCTGCCGAACGCCGATCCCAACAGCAAGTCGGTCCAGATGGATATCTTCGCGGCGAACCTGCTGGACAACATCACCACGGAAAAGACCTTCACGCCGGACAAGCCGGGCAACTTCACCGGCGGCAGCGTCAACGTAAAGACCAAGTCCCTGCCCGAATCTTTCACCATGTCCTTCTCCACGGCCACGAAGTACAACACCCAGTCTTCCTTCAAGGACATGCTGAGCTACGATGGCGGCGAATACGATTTCCTGGGCTTCGACGACGGCACCCGGGATATTCCCCTGCCCCTGCGGAATCCCGACGTGGAGATTCCCAGCATCACCAGCGCACTCCGGGACCCGGAAGCCGCGCAACTCCTGGATCTGTATTCCAGGTCGTTTACCGACAAGTCGATGACGCCGACCACCATTGAAGGCGGACTCGGTCAGAGCTACGCGTTTTCGATCGGCAACCAGACCGAGATCGCGGAACGTCCGTTCGGGATGCTGGGCAGCGTGAGCTACAATCGGAACATCTCGGCGTATGACAACGGCGCGTCCGGGATCTGGAAGCGCGTGTCCCGGGAGTCCGAAGGGTTGAACAGGGAGCGGTTCGCGACGGACATGAGCGGGTCCGAAGAAGTGCTCTGGGGCGGCCTCGTGAACGCGACCTACCAACCGAGCATCACCCACGAGATCGGCGTCAATGTACTTTATAACCGCAGCGGCGAAAAACTGTCCCGATTCCAGACCGGCGCCTGGCCTTCTTCCCTGCCCGGTGAAAACGTGCGGTACGAGACCCGCGTGCTGTCCTTCATCGAGCGCGAGATGCGGTCCCTGCAGTTCCGCGGCAAGCACGTTATGCCGTCCGTATCCAACATGGAAATCGAATGGACCGGCGCCTTCATCAGGTCGAACCAGGACGAGCCGGACCTGCGGTACTTTACCAACGAATTCCAGACGGTCGATGCGGCCGGCGAAGGTGCGCCGGATATCGACAGCTACACGATCGCCCTGTCCAACTACGCGGCGCCGACCCGATACTTCCGCAACCTGGAAGAATCCAACCGGGACTTCAAGCTGGATATGACGCTGCCCTTTACGCCATGGGACGGACTGACGGCTCGCCTGAAGTTCGGCGGGGCCTACCTGCACAAGGACCACACCTTCAGGGAGCGGCGTTTTTCCTTCAGGCAGGACGCCCTGCAGTACCGAAATGACCCGGTGGTCTTCTTCTCCACGGCACGCACCGGGATCCTTCCCGACGAACTTCAGGATACGCCCGGGTTTACCCGGTTCGGGAATTTCGTTTCCGAGGACACGGACCTGAAGAACAACTACGACGGCGACCAGGAAATCCGGGCCGGTTACCTGATGCTGGACCTGCCGCTCACCAGGCGGTTCAAGATCACGGGCGGCGCCCGGTACGAGTCCACCCTGCTGGACGTGGCCAGCCATGAAACCTCCCTTGCACCCGGCAGGCTGGACGAGAAGGATTGGTTGCCCTCGATCAACACGGTGTACCAGGTCGTGGACAACATGAATGTCCGGGGCGCCTACAGCCGGACCCTGGCGCGGCCCTCCTTTCGCGAACTGGCCCCATTCGCCTCTTTCCTCTTTGTCGGCGATTACATCTTCGTGGGGAACAGCGAATTGAAGCGTACGCTGATCGACAATTACGATTTCCGATGGGAGTGGTTCAACCGTCCCGGCGAGATCTATGCCCTCAGCTATTTCTACAAGAAGTTCGAGAACCCGATCGAGCGCGCAATCGTGACGACGAACGGCGAAATCCAGTTTCAGAATGTCGACAGGGCGCGCGTCTCCGGGCTGGAACTGGAATTCCGGAAGCAGCTCGACCAGCTTCATCCGTCCCTGGGTAACTTCCAGGTCGGCGGCAACCTGTCCCTGATCAGGTCCCAGGTGGATATCGCGCCGTCAGAACTCGCCATCATCCGGGCGCTCGATCCCGGTGCGGCGCAGACCCGCAAGCTGCAGGGCCAGTCTCCCTACGTAGTCAACATCGACGCCATGTACGACAACACGGACATCGGTACCCTGGTGAGCGTCCACTACAACATCTTCGGCGAAAGGCTTTCCGAAGTGAGCACGGGCGGGACGCCCAACGCCTTCGAGCAGCCCGCCGGCATGCTGGACATCACGGGATCGCAGAGGCTGTGGGACCGGGTAACGCTGAAGTTCTCCGCCAAGAACCTGCTGGATCCGGACATCAAGAAGGTGCATCCGTTCAACAACGAGGAGTTCATCCGAAGCCTGTACAAGCGGGGCCGGACGTTCTCCCTGGGTTTCTCGTACGGGATATAACAGACCCGCCGACGGGCCGGCCCGCCGACCCGCTGGCCCGAAAGGACGACTATGACTTCATCTTCACAACTCGACCGCAACCCCTTTTAGGAGAAGGCATGCATCGGTGGATACCCATCGCCCTGGTTTCCGCATCATTGGTTTTCCCGGTCCTCGCAGAAGCACAGCCCCCCACCTATCCCGTAGTCACTATCACCGACGCAGACATCGTCGGCAATACAGCCTTCACTTCAGATAACACCTACCTGCTGTCCGGCCTGGTTTTCGTCGAAGACGGCGAGACGCTGACCATCGAGGCCGGCACGGTGATCAAGGCCCGTCCCACGACCACCGAGGGCGAGGATACGGCCCTGATCGTAGCCCGGGGCGGCAGGATCCTCGCCGACGGGACCGCCCGGAATCCGATTATCTTCACGGCCGAAGCGGACGACGTCGATGATCCGGATGACATCCTGCTGTCGTCCCCCACCGCTTCCCGCGGGCTGTGGGGCGGCGTCATCATTCTGGGCCGGGCGTCCATCAACACCGCCACCGGTGAAAACAACATCGAAGGCATCGACGCGACGACCGAACCGCGGGGTATCTACGGTGGTGGATCGCATCCCGACGACGACGACAACTCGGGCGTGCTGCGGTACGTGTCGATCCGGCACGGCGGCGCGGTCATCGGCGCGGACAACGAGATCAACGGGCTGACCATGGCCGGTGTGGGCCGCGGCACGACCATCGAGTACGTGGAAGTGTTCTACAACCAGGACGACGGCTTCGAATGGTTCGGCGGCACGGTGAATACGCGCTACCTGATATCCGCATTCGGAGGCGATGACGCCTTCGACTACGACGAGGGCTTCCGGGGCGAGCACCAGTTCTGGTTCTCGATCCAGGACCCGTCCCTGGGCGACCATGCCGGCGAGCACGACGGCGGCACGGACCCGGAGGACGGCCGGCCATACGCCCGTCCCACGATCATGAACGCTACCTACATTGGCCGCGGCGCGGCGTCGACGGGCGGCAAGGACAACAACGCCCTCATCTTCCGCGACAACGCGGGCGGGATGTATTTCAACAGCATCTTCACCGAGTTCCAGGGCCACGCGCTGTCGATCGAGGACCTGGATCCGACCCGCGGCGCGCAGGACAGCAAGGCGCGCCTGGACGCGGGCGACCTGGCCTTCCGGTATAATATCCTGGGCAGGTTCGGTGCCGGGAGTTCGCCCGCGGAACTGGGAGGTGATAACCACACCAGGGAACTGCTCGCCAACGAGGGCAACGCCAATAGGATCACGGACCCGCAGCTGCAGGGCATCAGCTGGAACCGGAACCTGGGCCTGGATCCGCGTCCCGGCAGCACCAGTCCCGCCTGGGATGGGAGCAGGCTCATGGAAGCACCCCGGAGCAGCGGGTTCTTTGCGGACGTCGATTACGCGGGCGCTTTCGGAACCGAAAACTGGGCGGATCATTGGTCGGCGCTTGCAGCTTTGGGCTATTTCAGCACCGCACCGGCACCCATGCCGCCGGAACCGGCTGATCCCGGCGCAGATGCACCCGATGGCTTCAGCCTGGCGCAGAACAGTCCGAACCCCTTCAGCCTGGCCACGAACATCGATTACACCGTATCGTCGACGAGCCATGTATTGATCGAAGTGTACAATCTCCTTGGCCAGCGGGTGGCGACGGTGGTGAACGATATCAGGCTTCCGGGACATTACACCGAGCACTGGGACGCGCGGCAACTCTCGAGCGGCGTGTATTTCTATCGCTTCGAGGCGACCGCGGACGGGCGGACCGCCCACGTATTCAACCGGAAGATGACCCTGTTGAAGTAATCAGGTTAAATCCTTTTCCAGGACCTCCGGATGACCGATCGCCCCCGAGGACGCCGGATGGACCGGCGCCGCCTGCTGGATCTGCTGGTCGGACGATTCGCCGCGCTTGGCGGCGCAGTGTTGATCCTGACCATCCTGTCGGTTTTCGCCGTGGTCATGTGGGTGATTTACCCCCTGTTCACGTCGCCCGCGGAATACCGGTGGGGCGTTTCCGGCACCAATGGAATCGACGCCGGGTACCCCATCCTGCCGCTGATCTCCGGGACCTTGAAAGGCGCGGTGTACAGCCTGCTTTTCGCGGTGCCCGTCTCGGTGCTCGCCGCGCTCTACGCGTCGCAGTTCCTGCCTCGGGCTTTGAAGGAAAGACTGAAACCGCTGGTGGAAATCATGGCCGCGGTGCCGAGTGTCGTACTCGGCTTCATCGGCGGCGTCTGGCTTGCGCCGTTCCTTGCCTCCCACGTCTTCGCTCTCTTCCTGGCCCCGGTATTCATTGCCGGCGCGGTGGTGGCTGCTTTTCTCATCAGGCACCATGCCCCGGTCCGGTTCCGGGCGTTCGATCCTCCGGGCCGGGAGATCTGGCTGCTTCTGGTTGCCGTCCTCGCCGGCGGATGGCTGGCCCTGGAATGCGGGGCGCTGCTGAAGGCCGCCTGGCTGCGGGCCGGCTACGAGACCTGGTTCGAAGCCTCGCTGGGTCTGGCCTTCGCGGAGCGGAACGCAATCGTCGTGGGCATGGTCATGGGCCTGGCCGTGACCCCAATCATATTTACCCTGTCCGAGGAAGCGCTTTCCACGGTGCCCCGCTCATTCCTGGAAGGATCCATGTCACTGGGGGCCACGCGCTGGCAGACCGCGGTGCGCATCGTCCTCCCCGCCGCGGGATCCGGCATACTGGCCGCCGTCCTGCTGGGATTCAGCAGGGCGATCGGGGAGACCATGATCGTGCTGTTTATCTCGGGCAATGTCCCGGTAATGGACTGGTCCGCCTTCACCGGGTTCCGGGCCCTGTCCGCCAGCGTGGCTCTCGACCTGCCGAACGCCGCGCGGGACGACACGCTCTACCGGGTCCTGTTTTTCGCCGCCTTTCTCCTGCTCGTTTCGACTTTTGCGATCAACACCGCGGCCGAACTGGTTCGAAGGCGGCTGAGACGGCGTTATGCTTGAGCGCCGGATGATCCGCCGGCCGCAGGGAGACGCGATGGTTTCGAAGTGGTCAAAGGATGACGCCCTGATCTGGATGTCCGGCGGGGCCCTGATCCTCGGCTTCCTGATGGTGGCGGGACTGATCCTGGTTATCGTCGTGCACGGACTGGGCGGGTTCTGGCCCCAGGAACTGACGCGGTACGTACTGCGCGACGGCAGGGTTGTCCTGGGCCAGGAGACATCCCGCGTCAGTGTCCGGATCACCGGCTTAGCAGGGGAACGTACCGCGGCGTATCGGTTGCAGGTCCGAACCGGTGACCGGGCACGGTATCCGGACGAATTCACCTGGCTGAATGAAGGGCGGGTCGCGAGGCGCGACGTCCCGCGCGAGGCCGTGGTCGTGGAGCAGGTCCGGGGCGGGGACCTCTTCGGTTTCCTGGATTCCTTCGTGGACGACGGTATGGTCGTCGCCCGGGGTTACGAAGCCGTTCGGGCCCATTACCAGGAGCAGTCCCCGGAACTGGAACGCCTGCGCAGGCAGCGGGCGCTGTCCATCGTCCTGTCATTGGCGGATGACCGGCAACACACCGTTTCCCTCGCGAACGTTCAGCGGATCTACGCACCCAATGCGATGACCACGTGGACGAAAGTGCGCCACTACATGGGTAGCGCCTGGTCCTACCTGTGGTCGCCTCCTCGGGACGAGAACCGGCTGGGAGGAGTCTATCCGGCGATTTTCGGCACCACGGCGATGGTCATTCTCATGTCGGTTGTCGTCATGCCCTTCGGCGTGCTGGCGGCCTTCTATCTGAGAGAATACGGAAAACCGGGTCCGTTCCTGAACGCAGTGCGGATCGCCGTGAACAGCCTGGCCGGGGTTCCCTCCATCGTATTCGGGGTTTTCGGACTCGGGTTCTTCGTGTATTTTCTGGGAGGAACCCTGGACCGTCTGTTGTTCCCGGCGGATCTCCCGGAACCGACCTTCGCCCGCGGCGGCATCCTCTGGTGCGCGCTGACCCTGGCCCTGCTCACCCTGCCCGTGGTCATCGTGGCCGTGGAGGAGGGTCTGGCCGGCGTGCCCCCGGGACTCCGCGAAGCGTCTCACGCCCTGGGCGCGACGCGGTTCGAGACGCTCTGGCGTGTCGTCGTGCCGGTGGTGCTGCCGTCCATACTCACGGGCCTGATCCTGTCCGTGGCGCGGGCGGCCGGGACCGTGGCCCCGCTGATGATCACGGGGGTCGTCGCTTTTACCGCCGAGTTGCCCGTGGACGGCGCCTGGCCTTTCGTGCACCTGGAACGCGAGTTCATGCACCTGGGGTTTCATATCTTCGATACGGGTTTCAGGGCGGACAGTGGGGAGGCGTCTCTACCCATGGCGTACACGTCCACGCTGTTGCTGCTGGCCATCGTGGTCGCGTTGAACGCCGCGGCGATCGGTCTCCGAAGCCGGCTTAGGAAACGCTATTCGCTGGCCGCGGCATAGGAGTTCCTGGAGCGCTCAATAGCGGTACGCAAAAGCAGCACGCACGAGCAGCGCAAAAGCAGCACGCACGAGCAGCGCACGTTGGAAGCGCGCACAGGAGGTCTCAGCGAATGACGACGGAAAACGCACCGGTCACGCCCAAGATCCTGCGTGATGAAACGATCCTGGACGTCGAGCGCGTGTCCTTCTGGTACGGGGACCGGGCCGCGTTGAAGGACGTGACCATGGCGATCGACCGCCAGGTCATCACGGCCTTCATCGGCCCGTCTGGCTGCGGAAAGACGACCTTGCTCAGGTTGATCAACCGCATGAACGACCTCGTTCCCCGGATCCGCATGACGGGCACGATCCGGATGAACGGAGTGGACATCTACGGACCGGACACCGACGTCACACGGCTGCGCCGTCGCGTGGGCATGGTCTTCCAGCAGCCGAATCCCTTTCCCAAGTCGATCTACGAGAACGTGGCCTATGGCCCCCGGATCCATGGCGTGAAGTCCGGCGATTTTCTCGACGAGATCGTGGAACGGTGCCTGCGTCGGGCCTTCCTGTGGGAAGAAGTCCAGGAACAGCTCGAAGAGAGCGCCCTCGGGCTCTCCCTCGGACAGCAGCAGCGGCTCTGCATCGCACGGGCGATCGCCGTCGAACCCGAAGTCCTGCTCATGGACGAGCCGTGCTCGTCGCTGGACCCCGTCGCCACGTCCAGGATCGAGGAATTAATGCTTGATCTGAAGGACGATTACACCATTGTTATCGTGACGCACAACATGCAGCAGGCGGCGCGGGTCTCCGAAACCACCGGGTTCATGCTCAAGGGCGAACTGGTGGAAATGGGCGTGACCGACGCGATGTTCACCACGCCCCGCGACCAACGTACGGAGGACTACATCACGGGCCGTGCGGGATAGAAGTCATGGAAACCCATCTCCAACAACAGCTGGAAGGCCTGAGGTCCGCCCTGCTGAGCATGGCGGCGCTGGTCGAGGAACAGATCGCCAGGGCGGTCACCGCGTTCATGGAGCGCGACGTCGATCTGTGCGACCAGGTCATCGCCGGCGATGGACCCATCGACGCCATGGAACTGGAGATCGACGAGCAGTGCATCCGATTGCTCGCGCTTCAGCACCCCATCGCGCGGGACCTGCGCTTTGTCGCGGCCAGCATGAAGATCACGATCGACCTGGAACGGCTGGGCGACATAGCGGTCAACATTTCCAAGAAAACGAAGCAGCTCGCCGGGTTGCCTCTCCTGAAGCCGCTCGTGGACCTGCCGCGGATGGCGGACCTTTCCCAGTCCATGGTCAAGGACAGCCTCAACGCCTTCGTGCGCGGAGACGAGCAACTGGCCATGGACGTCTGCGACCGGGACGAGCAGGTCAATCAATTGCAGGACCAGATCTTCGAGGAACTGCTGGCCTGCATGAAGGAGGATTCAGGGTCGGTGCCCCAGGCGATGCAACTGATCTTCATTTCCCGCCACATCGAACGCCTGGCCGACCACGCCACGAACATCGCCGAAGGCGTGGTGTATTTCTCCCAGGGCCGCGTGATCAAGCATCATGCGGTTGAAGATCCGACTCCGTCACCCATTCGTCCAGGATCCGGTGGGCCTGCGTGACGGTGTCCACCTGCACGAGGCTGGTCCGCAGGTGGGATGCGTTGGGGAAGCCTTTGAAGTAGGAGGCGAAGAACTTGCGCATCTCCATCACGCCCACCTTCTCCCCTTTGTACTCCACCATCATGCCCAGGTGGTCCCGGGCAAGCCGGACGCGCTCGGTAAACGTCGGTATCCGCGCGCCGGAGAAGATGTAGGGGTTGTCCCGCGCGGCCCGGGCGATCATCACGCCGGCGCACCCCGTCTCCTCCACCATGCGCACCGCGTCCTTGTAGGTGAACACGTCGCCGTTTCCGAAGATCGGCACGGGGGAGACTTCCACGGCGCGGGCGATCCATGACCAGTCCGCGTTCCCGTTGAATTTCTGCGCCACGGTGCGGGCGTGGACCGCCACAGCGTGTGCGCCGGAGTCCGCGGCGCGTTTCACCACCTCCAGAATGCTGATGTTGTCGTGGTCCCAGCCCAGCCGCGTCTTGATGATGACGGGGATCGAAACGGCCTCGGCCACGCTGCGCACCGCGTTCATCATCCGGTCGATGTCCTTGAGGAAGGCGGCCCCGGAATCGGAACGCAGGATCTTGGGTACGGAACATCCGAAGTTGATGTCCATGATCTGCGCGCCTTTTTCTTCCAGTACCAGCGCGCCTTCCACCATGCGGCCGATGTCGTTCCCGTAGATCTGCGCCGCGAGCAGCGACATGCCGGTGTCGCGGTAGATGTCGGCGTCGCAGAAGTTCATCATCTGAAGCGTCTTCGGGTTCTTGTGGAGAATGGCATTGCAGTTGATGAACTCCACGCCGACCATCTGGGCGCCCATCTTCGCGCAGATCAACCGGAACGGCCAGTTGCTGATGCCCGCCATGGGCGCCAGCGTGAGGATGGGCATGCCGGGTCTGAGCGACTTTATGCGGTGCGGACCTATGGCGATTTCGTGGGTCATGTGTGCCGGGTGGTTCTGCGTCTTTTACTCCTGCATTTTATCCAATTCCGCACGTGACGCCGGTTGACAACCCGGCGTCGCGCGGGATCCCCTCAGTCGCGTTCAAAGTAAGCCGCGGCGCCGGCGGATCGCAAGGTCTTTGTCCGCACGATTGCCGGCTGTTGCCGAACATCGGTGGGTGCCTCGTCGATCTGCCTTCCTGCAGGTGTGTATTCAATGCTGCGCGGCGTCAATCACGCGGTGCCCGCATAGTGAAGATCGTATCTGGATTTATCAAATTCTAATTATTGACATCTATCACCTATAATTTATTATTTAGTCTCGGCTAAAAATGTTGTACGTTTTCTGGTATTCACAAAGGAGCGGAAGTACGAACCAAGGGGATTCATTCATTGAAAAACACGTTACAGATCCTGGCCGCCCTTGCCACGGTGTTTCCAGCCTTGCTGTGCTTGGGCATCACTTCCGCACAGGTAAACGAAGGGAATACCGGCAAGGCGTCACTTCCCGGGTTTATTGAAATCGGAGGGGTTGCGGAGTTTACCCTGCAGCGGAGCCGGTTTTCCGATGGAGAAAGTTCCACGTCCACCGCGGCCAAGCAGCTGGAAGTGGGCGTTGGCATCGAGCCCCACGCGTGGATTGGCTCGGAGTTCGGATGGATACGCGAGCACGAAGAAGATCACGGTGAAGAGGAGGACGGGCGCAACCTGGGGTTCATCACGGGCTCGGTCGTCGTCGGACCGCCCGATGGCAGTTGGTGGCTCAAAGGTGGTGTGCAGTTCCTTCCCTTCACCCTGTTCGAAACAGCCGGATTCCAGGCGGTGCAAGACGCCGGTATCGGTCCCCTGGAGAACGGTGCGATTGTCGATCCGCTATCCTACGAGTTCGGGTCCAAAAGGGAAAAGTCCCTGTTGCTGGGCGTTTCCCTTGGCGAATTCCAGGGCAGCGTCTACGGGTACCACGGAGACGATGCGCGTTCGAATAAACCCCGGTCCGGTTTCGGGGCCGTGGTGGGCTATGGAAAACACGTGAACGAGGACGACGAAATCGCCTTCAACCTGTCGTTTATCGATGACCTGGGCACGCTGGCCGGCTTTCAGGAAGAGGTGTTCGGACACGATGAGGAGGCGCACGGCGCTCACCACGGCGCTCACCACGGCGCCGACCACGAAGGGCCACCCACAGGCAGCGATGAACGGATGCCCGGATGGGCCGCGGCGACGGCCATTCGCTACAGCGGTGTGACCATCACCGCCGAGTACATGATCTCCCAGGATCGATACGCTCCCGGTGTACTGGCGTTCGATGGCCGGGGCGCCCGCCCTGCGGCCTGGTCCCTGGAGGTCGGATATGGGTTCGAACTGGCGGGAAGGGGCGGAGCACTCGCGCTGGGGTACCAGGGTACCTCGGAGGCGGCGGGACTCGGCATACCGTCGATTCGCTACCTGTCCGCGGTCTCCGTCGACATATGGAAGGACACGCTCTCCGGCACGCTTGAGTGGCTCCACGACAGAGAATATGGAACACCCAGGGGCGGTAGCGGCGAGAACACGAGCAATTTCACCCTGCAGCTGGGCGTCGCATTCTGAGCAGCGGTAAAGCCGATTCAGATTCCGGTCGCCGCGATCAGTGCATGGCGATGCCATCACCGAAGGGCGTCGTCGGTATGTGCCGCTCGTTGAGGGCCATTCCCAGGCGGGACAGACCTTCGGGATCTCCCCAGGCCAGGACGTTTTTGCCGGCACGCGTTTCGTCCAGCACGCGGCTGATGCACCGGTTGAAGAAGGGCTTCGCCGGAAACATCACGCTGACCCGGTCCGAGTCTCCCCGGCACCACTTGAACACCCTGTTGCCTTCGAATCCGCGGTAAATCAGGACCATATTCTACCCCTTTCCGAAAGCATCACCGGACTACTAAACAAAAGATAAGCACAAATCGGCAATTTGTCAACTTTTTGTCGATTTTTTGCTTAAAATCCGGACTATGAACGCGTTTTTTCACAGAAATCCAAAATTCGTGGCGCATTCCGCATGAACACGGACGTTGGAATCCCAGTAAACGCGATCTTGATGCGGTACATTCCCTTAGTCGGAAAAGGCCTGCATTATCCCGCAGAAAACCAGGGGATACGACTTCGAAGGTTTCGTGTCTCCCGATCACCCGCCTTCCGGTTTCGGCATGACCGCGCCGCAGATCCTGCAGGTACGGTGTTTTTCGCTGCTGAAGAACCGGTTCATGACGGGCGGCAGCTGGCTGACGATGTCTTCCAGTTCGAAACGTTCCTCGTAAAGTTTCTCCCCGCAACTTTCACAGTACCACATGAATCCGTCGATCTCGCCGCGTCTCCGCTTGGTTTCCATGACCAGGCCCACGGTGTCCGCCGGTCTCTGGGGCGAATGTGGAACCCCGGCCGGGAGGAGGAAGATCTCGCCTTCCCGGATCGGGACGTCCACCGGCTTTCCGTCGTCTATGATCTTCAGGACGATATCGCCCTCCACCTGGTAGAAGAACTCTTCGCCTTCATTGTAATGGTAGTCTTTGCGGGCGTTCGGTCCGCCAACGACCATGACGATGAAGTCTTCGGCCTCCGAATAGACGCACTGGTTGCCGACCGGAGGCTTGAGCAGGTGCCTGTGTTCGTCTATCCAGGCCTTGAAATTGAATGGAGCCGTTACGGCCATGATCGGACCTCCTTGTTCAGATCGTAGCGATGCACTTCAATTCGATGGCGATTTGGGTGGGGAGCCGGGAAACCCCAACCGTGGTGCGGCAGGGCTGATGCTCCCGAAAATACTCGCGGTAGATCCGGTTGAATGCCGCGAAGTCCTTCTCCATGTCGGTGAGGTACACGGTGATGTCCACGAGGTTCTCCCAGGTGCTGCCTGCGTCTTCCAGGATGCAGCGGACATTGTGGAATACGGCGTGGCACTGCTGCTCGATATCGTAGGACGCGATCTCACCGTCCGGTCCCAGGGTCACGCCCGGAATGTCCTGCCGGTCCCTGGCACGGGGTCCGATGCCCGACAGGAACAGCAGGTTTCCCACCCTTCGGGCATGGGGATAGGGTCCCACCGGTTCGGGGGCCCGGTCGGAATCGTAATGCTGTTGCATGGCCGTGTCTCCGCGTTCCGCCTACATCTTGATGCACACGTTCTTGGGCTCGGTGAAGAACCGCAGGGCCTCGAATCCTCCCTCGCGGCCCACGCCCGACTGCTTCATGCCGCCGAAGGGCGTGCGGAGGTCCCGCAGCATCCAGCAGTTGATCCAGATGATGCCCGCGTGCAGACGCTCGGCCACGCGGTGGGCGCGGCCGAGGTTGTCGGTCCAGACCATGGCGGCAAGGCCGTAGGGCGTGCCGTTGGCCTGGGCCACCGCTTCGTCGTCGGAATCGAAGGGCAGGAGCGTCACCACGGGACCGAAAATTTCTTCCTGGTTAGTCCGGCAGTCCGCCGCCAGTCCATCGATCACCGTGGGCGCGACGAACCACCCGTCCCGGCAGCGGCCGTTTACCCGCACCCGCTTCCCTCCGCAGAGGACCCGCCCGCCTTCTTCCCGGGCCAGTTCCACGTAGGACAGGACCTTTTCCATGTGCGCTTCGGACACGACGGCGCCGAGCCGGTTGCCGGCATCCCTCGGATCCCCGACGGTCAGGCGGCGGGTCCGTTCCACGAAATCGTCCCGAAAGGTCTCGTACAGCGACCGTTCGACGAGGATGCGCGGACCGCACAGGCAGATTTCTCCCTGGTTGGAGAAGGAGGACAGCAGGGCGGTCTGCAGGGTGTCCTCGTAGGGGCAGTCCGCGAAGACGATATTCGGGTTCTTGCCGCCCATTTCGAGGGAGACCCGCTTGAAGTTCGGCGCGGCCGCGGCCGCGATGCGCCTGCCCGTGGCCGTCCCGCCCGTGAAGGAAACGACCGGAATGCCGGGATGGTCCGCCACGGCGGCGCCCGCCCTGTGGCCGTAGCCGTGCACGATGTTCAGCACCCCGGCGGGCAGTCCCGCTTCGATGCATATCCTGGACAGCAGGAACGCGGTCGTGGGCGTCAGTTCCGACGGTTTGCCGATCACGCAGTTGCCGGCGGCCAGCGCCGGTGCGATCTTCCACGTCAGCAGGTAGAGGGGCAGGTTCCAGGGGGAAATGCACCCGGCGAGGCCGATGGGCGCCCGGAGGGTGTAATTGAGCGCGGAGTTGCCCATGGCGTGGGCGTCGCTGGCGAAGTGCTCGATGGCCGTCGCGTAGAACCGGAAGTTGCTCGCGGCGCGGGGGATGTCCACCGTATCCGCCAGGGCTACCGGCTTGCCGGTATCGTCCGATTCCGCCCGGGCCAGTTCCTCGCGGTTCTCCTCGATCAGGCCGGCGATGCGGAGGAGATGGCCGGATCGTTCCTGGACGGACAGGGACGACCAGGCCGGGAAAGCCTTTTCCGCGGCACCGACCGCCTCCTCCACGTCCCGCGTGCCGGAGTCGGGCGTCCTGCCGATTACGGCGCCCGTGGCGGGCTCGATATTGTCCAGGTAAGCGCCGCCGGTCGGTTCGCGCAATTCGCCGCCGATGTAGTTGAGTACATGCATAATGCTGCGAAACCGCCGGAAATGTGGTTTTGGATACGTCAGGCCAGGTGGGCCGCGCCAGGTTACAGGTAATGTAGAACGGTCCGGGAGACCTGTCAAGCCGGTGGCCCTGTCAAGCCGGCGGACGGCCGTGCATCACGATCACCCCGCCATGTTCCGTCATCCGGGGGTCATCCGGGGGCATCCGGGGGTCATCCGGGGGTCATCCGGGCATCGAGGCGCTCCCCTACGAGCCGCTCCGCCGTGTTCCAGTCGACCTGGTCCGCCGTGGTGATGGAGGCGCAGAGTTCCCGGAGGATGCCCTCCTGGATCTCGCCGCAGTGCAGTGCCTCGCTGTAGGGGAACCGGTGGAACGACACCATGGAATACCGCGGGATGAACCGCTCGGGATACTTCTGTTCCAGCAGGAAACCCACCTTCTGCCGCAACTGAAAACCGGGGTCGCTGACCAGGTCGCGCATTTCGACGTAATTGGCCAGCGCCATGTCGGCGATGGCATCCGTGTCTTTCTTCCTGCGGCGACCGAAGGACTCGAATACGCTTCCCCAGTCCGGCCAGTGCGTCTCGATACATTCGTCGAGGACGGTGCAGTCCTCGAAAGCGCAGTTCATTCCCTGGCCGAAGAACGGCACGATCGCGTGGGCGGCGTCTCCCAGAAGCAGCACCCGGTCGCGGTAGTGCCAGGGAAAACACTTGAGGGTGACCAGGGACCCGGTGGGATTGTCGCGGTACAGGTTGGCCAGATCGGGCATCAGCGCCGTCGCATCGGGAAACTGCATCTCGAAGAAGTCCAGTATCTGGCGTGGTTCCAGGAGGCTGGCGAAACTGTACTTGCCTTCGTGGGGGAAGAAGAGGGTGCAGGTGTAACTTCCGTCGAGGTTGGGTAGCGCAATGAGCATGTACATGCCCCGCGGCCAGATATGGAGGGCATTGCGCTCCATCCTGTATGCGCCGTCCGGTCCGGCGGGAATGGTCAGTTCCTTGTATCCGTGGGTCAGGTACTGCTGGGAGAGGTCGAACCGGTCCACGTTCATCATGGCGGTCCGGATGGCCGATGCCGAGCCGTCTACGCCGATGACCCGGTCGGGACGGAGGGAGTGGACGTGATTGGTCGCGTCGTCGCGGACGTACAGCACGCCGGTACGGAATTCCAGCCCGGTGCACCGGGCGTTGAAATGCAGCCGCACGCCGTCCTGCCTCTCCGCGGCGTTCAGCAGGAACCGATTCAGTTCACCCCGGGATACGGAGTAGATGACCTCGTCCTCCCGCTGGCCGTAGGGCTGCAGGACCCGGTCGCCTTCCACGGGATGGATCAGCCGCCCCGCCATGGGGATCGCCATGGCCAGGACTTCGTCACGCAGGCCTACCTGCCCCAGCGCGTGAAGGCCCCGCACAGACATGGCCAGGTTGATCGACCGGCCCGCCTGGCCCACCGGATCGCGTCGGATGTCGGGCCGCTTCTCGTACACCTCGACCCGGAATCCGCGGCGGGCGAGGAAGATCGCCAGCAGGGATCCGGCCAGGCCCGCGCCGATCAGGGTTACGGTTTCCCGATTGGTCCCCATGAGAACCCTCGATTGTTTCAAAACTGGAACGTAAACCGTCTTGCCTGGTGCGCTCAGCCCTCGCGGCTCACCCGGTCCTCCTGGTCCGCTTGGTCCTCCCGGTCCGCCGGTCCGCTCGACTCGCCCGGTCCGCTCGACTCACCCGGTCCGCTCGACTCACCCGGTCCGTTCCATGCCCTCTGCCATGACCTCCACGAAACGGCGGACGTCCGAGAAACCGTTGTACAGCGGTACGGGGGCGACGCGGATCACATCAGGCTCGCGCCAGTCGCACCAGATGCCGTGTTCCGACAGATGCCGATGCACGCGGCCGCCTCGCGGCCCCGTCCGGAGCGAAAGCTGGCATCCACGCGCTTCCGGATCCGCCGGGGTGATGATGGCCAGTTCATCGGGGAAGCGTTCCCGCAGCAGGTGTTCCAGGTACCCGGTCAGCCTCATGCTCTTTTCGCGCAGCCGGTCCATGCCCGCCTCGTCGAAGAGCTCCAGCGAGGCGCGCAGGGCCGCCAGCGGGAGAATGGGCGGATTGCTCAGCTGCCAGCCTTCCGCGCCCGGGATCGCCTCGAAAGCCGAGGGCATCCGGAACCGGGTGGACTTTTCGTGTCCCCACCATCCTGCGAACCGGGGCAGGTCATCTCTCCTTCCGTGCCGTTCGTGAACGAAGCACCCGCCTACGCAGCCGGGCCCTCCGTTCAGGTACTTGTAGGAACACCAGACGGCGAAATCCACGTCCCAGTCGTGCAGCCGCAGCTCCAGGTTTCCCATGGCGTGGGCGAGGTCGAATCCCACGACGCACCCTTGCCGATGGCCCACCGCCGTGATCCGGCCCAGGTCGAAGGCCTGGCCGGTCAGGTAGTTCACCCCGCCCAGGAGAACCAGGGCGATGGACTCGCCCTCCCGTTCGAGCAGGTCCTCGATGTCCCGGGTGCGGATCGTGTCCTCCCCTTCCCGCGGATGCAGTTCGATCACGCTCTCGTCGGGATCGTAACCGTGCCAGGCCGCCTGGGAAGCGACGGCGTACTGGTCGGAGGGAAAGGCGGCGCCCTCGACGAGGATGCGGTACCTCTTCGGGGTCGGACGGTAGAAGGAGACCATCATCAGGTGGAGATTCACCGTGAGCGTATTCATGGCGACGACTTCCCCGGGCAGGGCGCCGGCCAATCGGGCCAGCGGGTCCGCCAGCGCTTCGTGGTAGGGCATCCAGGGGTTCTCCCCCTTGAAATGCCCTTCGACGCCCAGGCTCTGCCAGTCGTCGAGTTCCCGTTCCACGTAATCGCGTGCGGCGATGGGCTGGAGTCCGAGCGAATGGCCCACCAGGTAGACCGCCTCCGTCCCGTTTCCGGCCCTCGGGAAATGAAAGCGCGGCCGGAAGCCCGCAAGTCCGTCCCTGGCGTCCATCTCGACAGCGTCCATCTCGACGGCGTCCGTTCGCTGGTCGGATCGCGTGTCCATGGTCTAGTCGTTCCCACCGAAGAATCGGTCTGCTTCCAGGTTCAGCCAGTTGAGCGCGGAGCGGTACAGCAGCCTGGACTTGACGTCATCGTCCAGGTGGCTCATGGACTCGATCATCCTGCCCGGCACCGCTTCACCCAGCGGGAAGGGATAATCCGATCCCATAGCGATGTGGTCCGGTCCGATGAGCTGGATCAGGTAGTCGAGGATGCGGCTGTCGTGGACGAGGGAATCCAGGTAGAACCGGCCCAGGTAGTCGCTCGGCAGCACGTCGTTGTCCACCGCGCACAGGTCGGGCCGGATCTTGAAGCCGTAGTCGATCCGTCCGATGGTCGCGGGAAAGGACCCGCCGCCGTGGGCAAAGGCCACGCGCAGGTCGGGGAGGCGCTCGAGCACCCCGCCGAAGATCATGGAACAGATCGCCCGGGAGGTCTCGGCGGGCATGCCCACCAGCCAGGGCAGCCAGTACTTCTCCATGGACTCCTGTCCCATGATGTCCCAGGGATGAATGAACACCGCCGCGCCGAGTTCAGCCGCCGCTTCGAACACCGGAAAAAGGTGGGGTTCGCTCAGGTTGTTTCCGTTGATGTGGGTCCCGATCTCAATGCCGGACAGTCCCAGCTCCCGGACGCACCGCTCCATTTCCCGGATGGCCAGTTCGGGCGCCTGCATGGGCACGGTCCCCAGGCCGATGAAACGCCGGGGCCAGGTACGGACTACATCGGCGATATGGTCGTTGAGCATGCGGGACAGGTCCAGCGCGTCCGCCGGCTGCGCCCAGTAGCTGAACATCACCGGGACGGTGGAGAGGACCTGGACTTGCACGCCGGCGTGGTCGCATTCCCCGATCCGGGTCGGCGGGTCCCACGAGTTGGCCTGGATCTCGCGGAACTGTCTGCCGTCGATCATCATGCGCGCGCATCCCGGCTGGTAGTGGTCCAGTTCGACGAATCCGCCGTATCCGTAGCGCTTGTGCAGGTCCGGCCAGTTCTCCGGCAGGATATGGGTGTGGATGTCGATCTTGGGTATGGGATTGGGGCCGGTGTATACGCACATGGTTACAGGAGAGGTTCTGGGGTGGCGACGGGACCTCCGGATCGCCTTCCCGAAGCGATCAGGGCGACGCGTTCCGCATCCTGAAAGGGACGGACGATACAGGATCAGGATAACGGGGAACACGCGGTATTGTCAAGGTCATGATGCCCGGTGCAAAGCCTGGCGATAGGGGACCAGGTCGATACCCGGGAAGGCCCGCGCGAGAAGACCCAGGGTTTGTTCCGTGTAGTAGGGATGGCCGGGCTCGGGCCAGCCGAACAACGACCGGACGCGTGGGTTCGTATCCGTTATGAAGGGAATCATGTATTCCCGCTCGCCGTAGATGAATGGATTCGCAAACCGGGTCCACCGATCGGCGTCGCGGCGGCACATGGAAAGGGTCCAGAAGGCCCGCTGCTTTTGCTTGTTTTGAAAGGGCTGCGCCGAATGGAGCAAGTAGGAGGAATAAAAGGCGGCGGTTCCCTTCGTGCCCACGGCCGGGACCGGATCTTGCAGGCCGGCCTTGCGGATGTCCCGGACGTGGCTGACGCTCGCCATGTTGCCTGTTTCCCATCCCTCGGCGAAGACCTCGGCCGCCCGCGTGTGCGAACCGGGTACGAGCAGCATGGGTGCGCCGTCGTCGTCGACGTCATGGAGATAGACCCCGGAGTTGATGTACGAGAATCGCGAGGCGTCCACGGATGGGGGAAGGACACAGTTCGTGTTGTGGTCGACGTGGTATCCGCTCCAGGATTCATCGGGATACCGCTCGTCTACCGGTCCGGTGCGCATGAACAGGTGGGCGTTGCAGTAACTCGCCCGATCCCCCAGTAATAGCTCGTAAAGATCGAGGTAGCGGTCGTTCTCGATGAGCCGGTCGAGGGCCGGATCGCCGACGGGAAACTGGGACCGACCCACCACTTCGTCCTGCTTCGTGGTGAACCCGTCGCCCACGGATCTCTGTTTGCCGCGTTCGAAGTCTTCCAGCCAGGAAGCGTAGGGTTTCCCATAGAAGTTCCGCTCCATGGCTTCCAGCGCGGCGTCCATTTCCTCGTCGTCGAAAACGCCGGGCACCAGGACATATCCGTCGCGTTGAAATTGTTCCAGCATGTCGCCTCCCTGGATCGGGCAGGATCGTCTGCGTCAGGCGTTGCGAATGAGGTCGTCCCACGACGGCGCGATGCCGTCCCGCCGTCGCCGGGATATGTTCAGGGCCGGGCCGTCGGGACGGACGCCGTGCTGGACGATCACGTCGAAATAGGGTTCCCGCGTGGCTTCCAGCAGGCTTAGCAGGCGGGTCCTCAGGTCCGCCAGCACAGGCGGGTGCGCGTCCGCCAGGTTTCGCGTTTCGTAGGGGTCCTTCCACAGGTCGAAGAGCACTTCGTGGCCGGTCTCGTAGAAGGCGTACTTCCACCGGTCCGTAACCAGCCCGCGCCAGTCCGCGTAGTCGAAGTGCACCCTCGGCGCGCCCACCATTTCGAGCAACACTTCCCCGGGTCCGTCGAAGTCCGCGCCTCTCAGAGCCGGAGAGAAGTCGGCGCCCTGCATGTGATCCGGCACGGGCACCCCCACCAGGCCCAGGGTCGTGGGCGCCATGTCCACCAGGCTGAACAGGTCCGGCCGCGCACCCTGTGGCTCGAGGATCCCCGGAGCGTGAAAGACCGCGGGTACCCGGACGGACTCCTCGTGGGGATGCCCCTTGTCCTCCATCTGACCGTGGCTTCCCATGAAGTCGCCGTGATCCGAAAAGTACACCGTGACCGTGTTGTCCCGGAAACCATCCAAGCCGCCCACCGCGTCAAGCAGGCGGCCGATGTTCCCGTCCAGGTTCTCGATCATGGCGTAGTAGGCCGCGAGCCGCTCGAGGAGGCCGGCCTGGCGGCCGAAATTCGGGCGGGTCTTCAGGGATGCGGGATCGAACCGCATGAAGGCATCCGGCGCTTCCAGGGGCCAGTGGGGCGGCTCCACACTGAGGACGAGAAAGAGCGGCCGATCGCCGTCGTAGTCCCGCAGGTACGCGATGGCCATGTCGGTCAACGCGTCGGTCTGGTAACCCGGCATGCGCGTGGGATTCAGGTCGCCGTTCCGATAGTAGAATCCCTTGAACGGCGCGTTATTCATCTCAAATCCGTACCAGTCCTGAAAACCGCCCCGGTGAAACTCCGGCGTGCGCGGTGCGGCTTCGAGGTCGTAGTAGCCCGGGTCGCGTCGCACCTCCGGGGGGATCTGGTCCCGCACCGTCCCACAGTGCCACTTTCCAAAATAGGCGGTATGGTAGCCGGCTTTACGGAGCAGCGTAGCCGTGCTCGGTGCCGCTGGCTTGTACACGTCGTGGAACCCCTGCACCGGTCCGGCGTGGGCATGGCGGCCCGAGAAAATAGTGCCCCGCGAAGGTGTGCATACGGGACAGTTGGCCCTGGCGCGCACGAAACTTACGCCCTCCGCGGCCATGCGGTCCATGTTGGGGGTCCGCAGGTTGGGGTCCCCCGCGTGGCCCATGGCCTGGCCTGCGTGTTCGTCGGACAGGATGTAGATGACGTGCGGTCGGGACATGTGCCGGATTTACTCCGTGACGGCCTTAGCCGGCCGTCGGTTTCGCCCGCTGCTGCCGCTTCCAGTAGAAATAGAAGGGCAGGCCCACGGCCAGGATCAGAACGCCCAGCAACGGACGCGTGTAGTCGCCGATCAGGGCGTTGGCCAGCACGCCCGCGGCGATCAGGAGGAACAGGACTGGGGTTACGGGATAGCCCCACACCCGGTACGGCCGGTGCAGTTCCGGTTCCTTCCTCCGCAGGATCATGAGGCCGATCACCGCCAGCGTCAGGAAAATATAGGTGTAGAACATGGCGAAACTGACGATCTCGACGAAGGTGCCGGTCAGCGCGAAGACCGAAGCCCACAGTCCCTGCATCACGATGGAAACCACCGGCGTCCGGAATCGGGGGTGCACGTACTGGCACACGCGGAAGAAGATCTCGTGGTTCGCCATGGCGTGATAGACCCTGGGCGCCACCATCAGCTGGGCGTTGACCGTGCCGAAAGTGGTCAGCATGATGGCCGCCGAAATGGCCATCGCGCCCGAGGGTCCCACCAGGGCCTGCAGGGTATCGGCGGCCGGCCGTCGGGACGCCTGGAGTTCTTCGAAGGAAAGAACCGTCAGGTAGACGACGTTGGCCAGGATATAGACCGTGGCCACAATCGCCAGCGCGGCGAAAATCGCCCGTGGAATGCTCCGCGCCGGGTCCTTGATCTCGGTCGCGATGAACGTCACGAAAAACCAGCCGTTGTAGGCGAACAGCGCTCCCAGGATCGCCAGGCTCAGGCCGCCGAGCAGCGCGGTTCCCGTCTTTTCCTGCACCAGCGGGGTCCAGGAGACTTCCGTTCCCGATGCCAGGGAGAACCCGAGGAGGATGACGGCCAGGACGGCTCCGACCTTGATGAAGGCAAACACGTTCTGAACCGATCCGCCGATCTTGACACCCAGGCAGTTGACCACGGTCAGGAAGAGGATGCATCCCACGGCCAGCCACCGTTCGGTCCAGAGGTCTTCAATGCCGAAGAGTCCGCCGGCGTACCGGGCGAATACGGTGGCCACCGCGCCCATGGCCCCGGTGATGATGATGAAGAGAAAGGCCCACCCGAAAAGAAAGGCGACAAGGTCCGTGTTGTAGGCGCGCCTCAAAAAGGCATAGGTGCCCCCGCTACGCGGTATGGCCGCGCCGAGTTCCGCGTAGCACAGGGCGCCCGCCAGGGCCAGCACGCCGCCGATGATCCATACGAACAGGCTGAGCGCGGGCGAACCGACCTGCGAGGCCACCGTGCTCGGCACCATGAAGATGCCCGATCCGATGATCGCACCGATGATTACCGCCGTACCGGTTTTTGCCGTCAGTACCCGGAGCAGCCGGGGTTGGCCCGCCGGCAATATCTCTTCTACGAGTTCGTCGTCATGGGTATGTGACATGAGCGCTCCTGTTGAATTGCGGCCTGGATGTGCGTCGTGTACTCATTCCGGCGCGATGACCGGTGCGGCATCCAGTCGCGGAGGGACGGGCTCGACCCCGTGAAATCGGGTGCCGTGCTCGAACCAGGACCGCGGGGCGGCCTGTCCCCACAGCGTCTGCCGCCGGGTGTCCTTCAGGTCCCAGACCCGCGCGGGATGGTCCGGGTCGACGGTGACGTAGTCTCCCGTGAACAGCTCGATCCGGTGGCCGTCCCGGTCGAACAGGTACAGGAAGAAGGCGTTCGAGATGCCGTGGCGCCCCGGTCCCCGCTCGAAGGCGTCGCGGTGCTGCGAGCTGACCAGGCGGTCGCAGAAGTGGATGATGTCCATGGCCGTGGGCACGTAGACGCCGATATGATGCAGTCGCGGCCCCAGCCCGTTGGTGAAGGCGATGTCGTGGACGCCACCCCGGCGGTGCAGCCAGGTGGCCCAGAGGTCAGAGTCCTCGTCTGCGATGTCGGCCACGGTCACCTCCGTCGGCCGGAACCCGAGCGACTCGGCGTAGAAGGCCGTCATCCCGTTCACATCATGGGAGAACAGGTTGAAATGGTCGATGCGCTGGATGTGGGCGCCGCGGTAACGGTGGTACTCCTGCAGCAGCAAGTCCCGGCGTTCCATCTCGTGGTAGAACTCCAGGGGGATGCCGAAGGGATCGTCCACGTGCAGCGTGCGGCCCTGGGCGTACCGGTCGACGAAAGCCGTCCGGCAGCCGGCGCCGTCATAGAAGGCTTCGGCCCGGTCCAGATCGGCGTCGCCGGCGACCTTGAAGGCAATGCGATGCACGACCGGTTCGTCCGCCTTCGACAGGACCAGCGAATGGTGGTTCCGTTCCTCCATCCCGCGCAGGTAGAGTGCGTCCCCCGCGTCGTCCTCGCAGACGTACCCCAGCAGGTCGATATAGAAGTCACGGGCGTAGTCCAGGTCCGTCACCCCCCACTCCGCGTGACTGGCGCGGACGATGTTGAAGGGCGGGGAGGGATTCGCTGCGGGAAGGGCCACGATGTGTCCTCTTATTTACCCAGTTTCGGTACGGGATGGTGTCCGAGGGCGATGTCGATGTTCTTCGTTTCCATGTAGAAGTCGAAGCTGTAGTCGCCCCCGTCACGGCCGATTCCGCTCGACTTCATGCCGCCGAATGGCGTGGGCAGGTGGCGCACGTTCTCCGAGTTCACCCAGACCATGCCGGCTTCGAGGCGCCGGGCGAAGGCATGGGCGCGGGTGACGTCGCGCGTCCAGAGATAAGCGGACAGGCCGTAGTCCACGTCGTTCGCCACCTCCAGCGCTTCCGCTTCCGAGTCGAAGGGGATGGCGGTGAGAAAAGGACCGAAAACCTCCTCCCGGGCGATACGCATGGACCGGTCGGCGTCACCGAAGAGCGTGGCCTCGAAGTAGTTGCCGGCGCCGGCGTGCTCCGGGCATTTCCCCCCGGCGATCAGCGTGGCGCCCTCCTGCAGCCCCGCGGTCACGTAGCTCTGGACCTTCTCCAGGTGCAGCGGGTGGATCAGGGGACCCAGTTCGGTGGCCGGGTCGAAGGGGTTACCCAGGCGGATGCGCTTTACCCGTTCCGCAAGCCGCCCGGTGAAATCGTCGTAGATCGCCCGCTCCACCAGCACCCGGCTGCCCGATGTGCACCGCTCCCCGTTGAGGCTGTAGATCATGAATATCGTGGCATCCAGGGCCCGGTCCAGGTCCGCATCGGCGAAGACGACCACCGGGTTCTTGCCGCCCAGTTCGAAATGCACCCGCTTCAGCGTCTCGGCGCCCTGGCGCATGATGGCCCGCCCGGTCTGCGTGTCGCCCACGAATCCGATGGCCTTGATGTCCGGGTGCTCGGTGAGCGCCCGTCCCGCGGTCTCGCCGATGCCGTTGACCACGTTGACCACGCCCGGGGGAATACCCGCCTCGTGGACCAGTTCTGCCAGGCGCGTGGCCGTGACCGGACTCCATTCCGCGGGCTTGTGCACCACCGTGCAGCCGGCCGCCAGCGCCGGGGCTATCTTCCACGTGCTGAGCATGAAAGGCGTGTTCCAGGGCGTGATGATGCCCACCGGTCCGATGGGCTGTCTCAGCGTATAGTTCAGGTGCCCGGCCGCCGGCAAGGCGAGGCCGTCCGATGCACTTTCGGCCCGGTCCGCGAAGAACCGGAAGTTCTCGGCGGCCCGCGTCGCGGCTTTCGACATGAACCGGATGGGCTGTCCCGTGTCGCAGGTCTCCAGCAGGGCGATCTCCTCGCCGTTCGCCTCGATCAGGTCGGCCACCCGGTGCAACAACCGTTTTCGCTCGGTTCCCGTCGTCTCGCGCCAGACGGCGAAGGCCTCCGTAGCCGCGCGGGCCGCGGCGTCGACCTCCCCGGGGCCGCCTTTCGCTACGGGGCAAAGCACGGCATGGTCGATGGGCGAGACGTTTTCGAAGGTGTCTCCGCCTGCGGGGACGGACGATCCGCCGATGAGGTGTCCGATGCCCTCATCTCGGAAGCGGGCGATGAGCCCCTTCGCTTTGGCCTCGTTGGGGTGAACCTGCGGGGAAACCTGGATGGTTATGATCCGCCCTCCTTGAGACTGGCCACTACGTCGTTCTCCAGGGCACCCAGTCCGTCCACTTCCAGCCGGAGGCTGTCGCCCGCGTGGATGTGGGATATGCCTTCCGGCGTGCCCGTCCAGATCATGTCCCCGGGGTTCAGGGTCATGTAGGCGGTGATGTACTCGATGAGTTCGGCGACGCCGTGGCGCAGGTCGCCGGTCCAGCCCTCCTGGCGGAGTTCCCCGTTGACGTAGGTGCGCAGGTGTACGTCCGTGGGATCGACTTCGTCCGCGGTGGTCAGGAAGGGACCGAGCGGTCCGAAGGTATCGAAACCCTTGGCCTTGATCGGCGGCCTGAAGTAGTTGCTGACGAAGTCCCGGATCGTCAGGTCGTTGCCGATGGTATAGCCCCCCACGTAGTCCAGGGCCTGTGCGACCTTTACCTTCCGGGCGGGCCGTCCGATCACGGCGACGAGTTCGCATTCGTAGTGCAGGTAGTCGAATTCCGGGGGGACGACGATCTTCGCGCGGTGGCCGATGAAGGTCTGGGGCATCTTGTTGAACAGGATGGGTTCCTCGGGCAGGTCCAGGTTCAGTTCCTTCGCGTGCTCGGTGTACCCCAGCGCCACGCCGATGGCCTTGCTCGTATGGTCTACCGGCGGCAGGAACATGACGTCCTCCGGATCGTAGGCGACCGTGCCCACCATGAGTTTTCCGTTCTCGAAGACGGCCTCCAGGACCTGGCCGTTGCAGGCGAAGCGCGCAGTTTTCATGCTTGATCTCCGTTATGCACGATTACCTTTCATACCACTGTTATACCTCATACCACCGTTCCACGGCACGCGCCAGCGCTTCGGGACGGGCGTACTGTTCTTCCATCTCCCGGATGGCGGCTTCCACTTCCTGCGCCGACGGGACGAGGTCCCGCTGTCCGGCGGACAGGTCGTAGACCGACCAGCCTTCCGTGGACAGGAGCATATCCAGGTCGATCCGGCCCGCGGGCCGGCGCTTGAGCAGGGCGGAGTAGGTATCGCTATACAGGTCCGGATCGTACGCGCCCGCCCCCGCGCCCGTCCCGCATGCCTTCCCCGCTTCATCGAGCAGGCCGAACCGCGACGCCACCGCGCGCAGGTCTTCCCACAGCGCATACATGATGTCGGGCTGCGCGTCCCCCTTCTCCCGTTCGTGCAGCGGGCTGACGCTCCGTTCCTTGCGCTTTGCCTCGATGAGCCGCCTGACCCGCCGGGAGGGCGTGGGTATGGCGAAGTAGGCGGATTCCCCGTCCGAAAGCAGGGGTTCGACGGGGTCCTGTTCCCTGCGGACGAGTTCGACCAACCGGTTGCCGATGATCGGGACCTCGCCGATGAGGATATCCCGGTCGTCCCGGTGCGCTTCGGCCCAGAGCCCGACGGCGCGCCTGGCCCACAGGCCCACCGCCTTGCGGACGCCGGCGTGGGTGATCCCGTCCTGCTCGTGATAATGTTCCTTCACGCGGTCGTTTGTCAAGAACGGCAGCCGGCAGACGTCCCATTGGAGCAGGTGGGGCGTTCGCCCGCGGCCGTGAGCCAGGATGGCCAGCTGCTGCAGCAGGAGGCTCTTCCCGGTGCCCGGCAGTCCGGCGAGGAAAACCATCTTCCGGGTGTCCACCAGGCGCTCAAGGGCCCGAAACAGTCCGCTGTCTTCGGGTATCAGAAACATGTCTGCGCATGTCCGTACATGTTCACGGGTGTCCACCGGACCGCCTGCCGGGTGCGCGGACCGGGTCTGGTGCCGGGTACGTGGCCGGGTCCTACCACTGCAGGGCGTGTTCGGAGCGTTCGGCCGTGCCCCGCACGCGGGCTCCCCGCTTGAAACGGTCCACGTCCGGCATCTCGCCCACCGGGATCTCCACCAGGGTGGGACCGTCTTCGGCGAATCCCGCGCGGATGGCCCGGCGCATCTCCTCCGGGGTCTCCGCCCGGATGCCCCGTGCGCCGAAGGATTCGGCCATCCGGACGAAATCGGGGTTGTGCAGGTCGGAGGCGATCACCCGGTTGCCGTACAGCTTCTGTTGCATCCGCTTTACGTTGCCGTAGGCGTTGTCGTTGAAGAGGAGCGTCACCAGGCCGATGCGGTGCTGGACGGCCGTGGCCAGTTCCTGCACGCCGAACATGAACCCGCCGTCGCCGGTAACGGAGATGACGGGCTTGTCCGGGTGGGCGACCTTCACGCCGAGAGCCGTGGGGAAGCCCCAGCCCAGGGTGCCCTGGTAACCCGTGGAGATGAAGGTGTAGGGCTTGTACACCGGCATGATCTGCCGGGCGGCGTAACCCACCTGGGTCAGTTCCTCCACGAAGAGGCCGTCTTCGCCCAGTTCTTCCCGGATCACCCGCAGAAAGGAGGTCTGGGGTTCCAGGAACGCGAACATCTCATCGGTCTCCGCTTTCAGGGCGCGCATTTCGGCTTCCCGGGACGGGCGGACGCGGTTGTGTCTTTCCACCGCTTCGACCAGCAGTGGCATGGCGTCTTCGGACCGCGTGGTGATGGCGATGTCCGGCCGGGCGATGCGGTCCTGGGCCCGGGCGTCCACCTCGATCCGTATGGTCGTCAGGTGCTCGTCAACGCCCCAGTAGAGCTGGGGGATGGCCAGCCTGGACCCCACGGCGAGGACGACGTCCACCTTCGGCCAAAGCTTGTGGGCCGTGGGGTTGGGATGGCTCAGGTAGTGGCGGCTGTCGAGCACGCCGCGGCCCGTTCGGTACCCGATGACTGGCGCCTGGAGCAGCTCGGCGAGCCGCGTGATCTCTTCGGAAACGTTCATGGCGCCCCGGCCTACGAAGATCATGGGGTTTTTGGCCCGGCCCAGTTTCCGCGCGGCGGCTTCCAGCGTCTCCGCGTCCACCGGGGGATTGGATATGGGTAACGGTCCGGGAATGCCTGGTGCTTCGCCTTCGGACGCGAGCACGTCCCAGGGGCATTCCAGGCCGACAGGGCGCGGCCGGCCGGAGTTCAGCTGCCGGATGGCCTCGGCCGTCCTGGAAGGCGCACCGGCGGTGCTGTCGATGCGGGCGGCCCACTTGGTCAGGGACCGCAGCACGTCGAGCTGGCCGTTGATCTCGTGCAGCTGGCCCGTGTGGCGCCCGAGGTACTTCGTCGGGATCTCGCCCGTCAGGCAGAGCACCTTTGCGTTGGTGGCATAGGCCGTGGACAGGGCGGCGGTCCCGTTGAGAAACCCCGGTCCCGGGACCACGTTGTAGACCCCCGTCCGGTCGGTTGAGAGTGCGTACCCAAGGGCCATGTACGCCGCGCCCTGCTCGTGGCGCGTGTGGACGACGCGGATATCGTCCCGATGGTCGTAGAACGCGTTGTAGAGGGCGTCGTTCTGCACGCCCGGCAGTCCGAAGACGGTATCGATGCCATGTGCAATCAGTGTCCGGACGATAGCTTCGGCGGTGGTCATCTGTGGCATGGAGGGCGGGTTTCCGGGAATGATGGCCGGCCGGTCACTGGTCGATCCGGTACAGGGGTTCCAGGCCCCGGGCGACCCGGTCCGTGTTCTCCGCGGCCGCGGCGGCCCGCCGGCGGGAGGTACCGTCCGTCACCCCGGCGATATGGGGCGTGACGACCACGTTGGGCAACTGGTAGACGGGCAGGGACGGATCGGGCGGTTCCTGGGCGAAGACGTCGAGGCCGGCCCCGCCGATCTTCCCCTGGACCAAAGCGTCGTAGAGGGCCGCTTCGTCCACGAGGGCGCCGCGGGCCACGTTTATGACGCTGGCCGTCGGTTTCATCAGGCCCAGCCTCCGGCCGTCGATGATATGGCGGGTCTCGTCGTTCAGATGCAGGTGCAGGGAGAGGAAGTCGCTTTCGGCTACGACCCGGTCCAGATCGTCCGGGCCGCCGATGAAGTCCGGCTGAATGTCGTCGAGCACCTCGGATTCGATCTCCCGGACGTCGATGCCCAGGATCCGCATGCCGAAAGGTTTCGCCCGGCGGGCCAGCGCTTGTCCGCTCGCGCCGAATCCCACGATGCCCAGTGTCTGGTGCTCCAGCTCATATCCGAGCGGATTGTACATACGGCCTTGTCGTAAATTGTCCACCGCTTCCCGGTAACGCCGCGAAACCATAATGATGAACATCATGGCGGTCTCGGCCAGGGCGACGTCGCTGAACAGGCCGGGGGTATTGGCCGTGGGGATGCCCTTCGTCTTGATATAGGCCAGGTCGAAGTGGTCGAATCCCGTGCCCACGATCTGCCACAGCCGGCAGTCGGCCGCTGCGTCCATCATCTCCCGCGTACCCCGGCTTCCGCCCTGGTCGATCACCACATCCACGCCCGCGAACTGGGGCGCCAGGGGTTTGGCATCGTCAAGGTCCCTCAAATCGTGGCGATCTCCGATGGCTTCCCGGATGTCCACGCACCACGGGCTGTAAATGGGGCGTACGGGAAGCAGCAGCACGTTCAGGCGCTTCATGGATTCTCCAGGAAATGTATCTCCGGCAATTGATGCTACAGTAAATACCCGGGTCAGGCCCCCGGCAGGTCCACCGGGGTCGTATCCTGCACGTCGGTCCGGAACACCCAGGTGCCTTCCTTCACGTAGTGGACGGCGAAGGCCAGGCGCGCCCGCGTGTGGGAACGGTTGGCATAGGAACCGTGTACCGTCCTGCTGGTGAAGAACACCCCGCTGCCGCGCGGCACCGTCAGCCGGACGAGGTCGTCTTCCTCGATGCCCACCACGTCGAATGAGTAGAGCTTCTCGGTCCACTCGCGGCCGTCCGGCGATCTCATGCCGTAGTCATTCTCCCAGCTCATGTGCTCCGGATTGGTATTCAGGGTCGTTTCCCGCAGAGTGTCCTTGTGGCTGCCCGGCGCCACGCACAGGCCGCCGTTCTCCGGATCGGTATCGCTCATGGCGATCCAGCAGGCCATCAGCGTATCGGGCTCGTTGGGCAGGTAGTGGGAATCCTGGTGCAGCGAGATGCCGGCGCCGCCCAGTTCCTCGTCCGGTTTGGCCGGTTCCTTGGCCATGTACATGGTCTGTACGATGCGGGGCCGTCCACCCAGGATCTGGCGGGCGACGCCGGCCACGTTGGGATGGTGAGCCAGCCGTTGCCAGAAGGGGTCCGAAAGATGGGTACGAAGCCCCTGCCGCAGGGACTCGGCTTCCGGATCGGCCTGGTGCCGGACGAAGGCCTCGACCTCATCCGCCGCCAGCAGGTCCGGGACGACGAGGTAGCCTTCGTCGTGGAACCGGGCGACCTGCGCGTCGGTGAGCTGGATGGGCAGGGCTTTCTGCGTCATGTTCCGCCGTGGCCTCGAAGGCATCAAGCGAAGAAAAGTACACTCAACGCGGCGTGGATTCGCGTCGGAAGACAATCAACCTAAGAAAACGGCCTGGCAGTTTCCGGTCAAGGAGTATGTCCCAGCCATGACGGCTGCCCGTTGTAGTCATGACGGCTGCCCGACGCAGACATACCGGCCGCCCGACGCAGACATGACGGCCGCCCGACGCAGACATACCGGCCGCCCGACGCCGCGAATCCGGGGCACTACAACTAGTTGAGCAGCATCAGTTCGCCGGGAAAGGGATGGAGGTAGGTCTGGTCCTGCAGGTAGGTGATGTCGAACTCCCGCACGTAATGCCGCAGCATGACCACGGGCACGATCAGGGGCAGCAGTTCCTCGTGGTACTTCTGGATCATGCGCGTCAGTTCACGGCGTGTGCGGCCGTCGAGCCGGTCGGAGACATAGCCCGCCATGTGCTGCAGCACGTTGGTGTGGTTCCGCCGGGACGGCGTTCTTTTCATGACCCGGTTGAATTCGCCCAGGTAGGCGTCCGCCAGTTCCCGGGTGGTGGCATAACGCTCCGGTTTTGCCAGCAGCCGTCCGAGACGGCGCGTGCCTTCCTGGCTGTGCGCCATGAGGAGGTACTTGTAGGCCCGGTGATAGCTCATCAATGATTGCCGGGTCAGGCCCGAATCGGCGAGCTGCAGCCAGCGGTAGCAGGCGAAAACCCGGCTGATGAAGTTCTCCCGGACCCGCGGGTTGTTTAGACGCCGCTCTTCTTCCACGGGCAGATGGGGCAGGGCATCCATCAGCCGCCGGGCGAATATCCCGCGCCCGCTTCGCAGCGCGGCGCCCTCGGGCTGGACCACGGGAACCCTTTCCATGCCGCAGGAGGGCGACCGACTCTTCAGGATGTAGCCGCTGAGCCTGGCCTGCTCCAGGGTCTGCACGCGTTGCCGGGCGAACCAGTCCACCCTGTCGGTGTGGTCGACTCCGTTCTTCGTCAGCATCCGGACATCGCCGTCGACCCGGGTCAACTGCACGGTCTCCCGTGGCGTACCCATGCCCGCTTCCACCTCCGGACAGACCGGGATCCACTCCACGTAACGGCCGACCACGTCCACGAGGTAGTCGTCGCGCTTGTGTCCGCCGTCGTAGCGGACCCGCTCGCCGAGCAGGCAGGACGAAATGCCGATGCGTACAGGCATTTCGGCCCGGTGGATATCCATCATGGACAGTTCGCTCATAGTCCCTCGCGCCGTATCAGAAGAAACCGAGGTCCTCCCGGGCTGCGCGCCGGGCCACTTCCTCGTCCAGCGTCACGCCCAGTCCCGGCGTCACAGGCAGGTCGATGTGCCCGTCCCGGATCAGGTCCCGCTGCACCGTCAGCGTATTCCACACCTCGTCGTCCAGGTGGTGGAACTCCAGCACCTGGAAGTTGGGCACTGCCGCGCACAGGTGGCACACGGCCATCGTCCCGATGGGGCCGCAGATGTTGTGGGGCGAAATGGGGATGTAGTACATGTCGGCCAGGTCGGCGATCTTCCGGCCCTCCAGCAGCCCGCCCGCCTTGGCGTGATCGGGTGAGATGATGTCCGCCGCCTGCGCCTCGATGAGGTCCCGGAAGCCATGGCGCGTGTAGAAGTTTTCCCCGGTGCAGATGGGGACACGGGTGGCCTGGGTGACCTTCGCCATGGCCTCGATGTTCTCCGGCGGCACGGGGTCCTCCAGCCACATCAGGTCGAGGTCCTCGATGGCGTAGGCCACCTTGAGTATATCGACCGGGGCGTAGTTCCAGTGGGCGTCGATGAGCAGGTCGGTGTTGGGGTCCAGGGCCTCCCGCAAGGCGGTGATGACGTCGACGAAGTAGGCCACGTCGTGGTTGCTGATGGTCCGGTTGTACCGGTCCCGCCGGGAAGGCTGCGGATCGATGTCGAACTTGATGGCGTCGAAGCCCCGCGCTTCCACGGCCCGGGCCTTCTCCGCGTAGGCTTCCGGCGTTTCTTCGTCGCCCGCGTGACAGTCGTTGTATACCCGGATGCGGTCCCTGAACTTGCCGCCGAGCAGTTGCCAGATGGGCACGCCGCAGGCCTGGCCCGTGATGTCCCACAGGGCCATCTCGATCCCGCTGATGGCACTCATGACCGCGCCCTGGTAGAAACCGGAGGCGGACATGGATCCCATCATGTCGTGAAAGAGCTTGTCCACGTTCCGCGGGTCCTGGCCGAGGAGCGCCCGGTCGACCAGCCTGGGATCGGTGGCGATCTGGTGGACCCCGGCGCCGTGATAGGCCTCGCCGATGCCGACCAGCCCCTCGTCGGTCTTCACTTTTACCAGCACCCAGGGCATGGGCTGGAGCAGCACAGCCCCCACGTGTGTTATTTTCATTTTTATTGCATCCTGGTCAATGCATCCCGGGTGTTGAGATAGGGAACCGATCGTTCCAGGAACGTATCCAGCAGTGCTCCGGGCGTCAGATCGGACGTGTCGATGGCGAACTTCCGGTGGATCCACGACTGCGCGACCTCTTCATCGAACCGCTCCAGGATGAGTTCGACGTCCTCCGCCGGGACCAGCTGCCGGGGATGGGGGTTCGCCTCCATGCGCCGCAGGATGACTTCCGGACGGGCGTGGAGATGGACCAGGATCGCGTCGTCCGGCATGTCCGGCTCGTATTCCCGCACAGCGATGTTGATTCCCGGGTAGTAGTAGCGGGGCCCGTACACCATCTCCTCTATGTGGAACCCGCCGAGCAGGATGTGATCGAACTTGTGCATCAGGCGGACGTGGTACACGATCTGGAACCGCTGGAACCGCTCCTTGATGGCCGGCAGCATGTCGATGAATCCCTGCTGTTCCGCTTCGTCGAGGTGGTACGCGTCCGGTATGGTGAAGTGGTCGTCGAGGTGGTGATGCACGCCCCGTTCGTTTCCCCAGGCGTAGAGGCCGTCGATCAGCGTCGTGACCCCCGAGTATTCGCAGCCCACGGCGATCAGCCGCATGGACGTTCCTTTCGTGGTACAGCGGGTATCAGTTCAGTTCTTCATGGCCCTGCGTGTACCGCTGCAGCGCGTCGTAGTCCAGGTCGCATCCCAGTCCCGGCTTCATCGGCGTGGGCACGTATCCGTTCTCATAGGTAATCGGTTCGACGATGAGGTCGTCCTCCCGGGTCCAACCACCCACGAAATCGGAGGCCATGGTGCAGTTGGGCGCCGCGGCCGCGGCGTGGACGTAGGAGGTGTCGGCGATGCCCAGGTCATTCCCCGATCCGTGCCAGCAGGGCAGGCCGGCCGCGGCGGCCGTTGCGGCGTTGCGCTGGAACCCGAACATGCTGCCGCCCAGGTTCACGCAGTCCACCACGCCCCGGCCCCCGTCGGCCTGAAGGGCCCGGACCACGCCCGGACCGTCTCCCAGGTGCATGGCAAGGGGGAAGGGGATGGACCGGTGTATTTCTTCGTAGCCCTCAATATCCGACTTCGGAATGGGATCCTCGAAGACCTCCACGTTCCCTAGTGGCTCGAGGCGCTCGGCCAGTTCGATGGTCTGGGCGGCCGTGTGGAACCGCTCGTTGGGATCCACGGTGACCTTGAATTCGGAACCGCCCACGTCGTGCATGGCCTTCAGGCGCTCGTACATGGGCTCTTCGATCCGGCACTTGATCTTGACACCTTTGAAACCGTGCCGCAACGCCCGTTCCACGGCCCTGCGACCGTCCTCGGGCGTCTGGTGGCCCATCCAGTAGTCGGCCCGGACGCGGTCCCGCACGGCTCCGCCCAGGAGCGTGTGCACGGGCAGCCGGTGGACCCGTCCCACCAGGTCGAGCACGGCCATCTCATAGGCGTCGTAGGCCGGACCTGTTCCCACCGTGATGTCGTCGTCCGCCCGGTCGGCGCGCCGGGCGAAGATGTCCTGCAATGTGATGGTCTCCGGATCGCGTCCAATCAACAGTCCCGCCCCTTCCCTGACCTCCTCGATGGGCATGCCCCGCCAGGTTTCCCCGATGCCGGAGAACTCGGTGTCCGTATCGATCCGGATGAGGTGCTTCGGCACCAGGTCCCACCCGGACTTGTCGGTGTATATCGGACTGTGCACACGGCCCGGAATGATGGGCACGACAACGGTCCATACGGAAACTGCGGTGATCTTCATCGTGCTCTCCCCCGAAGGGCGCGTAAGCGGCTCGTCAGTTGTTCCGCCATCCCGCCATGAAAGATTCCATATTCAGACCGGAAGGCATTTTCTCGAAATAGTAGTGCATGGGATCCGACTGGAATCCCGGCACGTACTGGAGCGCGTCGGACTGTATCTGTTCGTCCAGCGGTACGAAGCGCCGCCAGAGCGTATCCAGCTCGCTGTCGGTGAACCGTGGCTTCAAGTCTTCGTCGTGCGAGATGTCGCTGCCGTAATGCGGTCGGACCGGATGGGTGGCGAACCTCATCTTGTACACGATCTTGGACAGGAGGATGGCGCATACGATCCGGCCCGCTTCACCGGGATGCAGCGCGGCGACACCTTCCAGGAAAGCGTCCTCGTCGCCGTCGATGGCGGCGCGGAAAACGAATTCGATCCGGTCGGACTCCTCGTCATACCTGCGCCGGATGTCCCCGAAAACCGCCTGCAGATCAGCGGGCAGGCGTTCGATGAAGGCGAGGTCGCGAAACGTCCGGTTGACGTAGGGGAAGACCGGACCGCCGTAGGCACGGTAGCCCAGGTGGATGGTGCGCCGGGTCCTGGCGCTGTAGTTGCTTCCCCAGTGCAGGATCGTATTGGTGTAGACCACGCCGTCGCCCGCGTTCAGTTCTACCTGGACGCCGCCGGGCAGCGGCTTCCGGGGATCCTTTGCCAGGCAGCGGTTCTCTTCGGCCGTATTCCCCCTGCGGTGGCTCTTCGGCACGACCCATAACACGTTGTCGTCGTAGAGGGGGATGTTCCACTGGAGGTAACCGGGCGCGTTTTGGATCAGGTCGTCCTGAAGACCCCGCAGCGGAGCCTGGTCGATGGGGTGTATGTCCCGGTGCCAGGACGCCGGCCCGCGGTCGGTCACCGGGTTGCACATGAACATGAACCCCGTGTTACCTGCCGCTTCCGAACCCATGATGCGCCGGCTGACGCCCATGGTGTGCTCGTGGAGGCAGAAGGCCATTGTATTGGCCGTATCCCCGTCCACGAGGCTTTCGAAATGAAGCCTGGGCTGGTGGCCGATTTCCCACTCCCCACCGGGCGGATCGTCCGGTTTTCTATCCCTGGCCCAGATCTCCCGCTGGCGGTCCACCATGCGTTCGAAGCTGTCCCTCAGGGGACCGAGCCAGTCGGGGGGAACCACCTCGCGAAGCACGATGAATCCGTCTTCGATCAGTTGACGAGGATCGAAATGCATGTATGGATAACCATTAAAAAAGATTCGACGCAGAACGATGCCCGCGCCGTGGTACAGGGTTAGCATTCAATCTACACCGGCTTATGGGAATGTCAAGGGTGTGAAGGCAGAAATATCCGCATTCATCAAAAGGTTGTTAGACCGGCACATAAATCCGCCGGCCGCTGCTGCGACGGCTGAGTATATCGACTTGCCCGGAGCCCGCGGTGAATTTAGATTACGGGCCTGGATTTTCACTTAAATCGTCCTGCTCCATCGTGTCTCCGAGCGTGGCACCTCGGTTAGACGAAGGATCATCTATGTCCGCCCAGTTAGATTGGCGCCGGTTTGTGCTGTTGCTCATCGATGTCCAGCAGGATTTCTGGCCTGCAGCAACCGCGAAAGCCTTTCCGGACTTTCCGTCGAACATCGAACGACTGCTGGAATACAGCAGATCGTCCGGCCTCGACATCGTGCACGTCCGGGCGGAGTTCGAACCGGACGGTACGGATTGGATGACGTCTTACTGCGTCAAGGGTGAGACGCCCTGTATCCGGGGAACGTCCGGCGCGGACGTGCTGCCCTGCGCCGCCGAACGGACCGGAGAAACGGTCCTGCGCAAACAGACCTTCGACGCCTTCCTCCAGCCGGACCTATTAACCCGTTTACATCGCGCGTGTAAATCCTTTATACTGGTTGCGGGACTGGAAACTTCCGTCTGCGTGCTATTGTCCGCGGCTTCCGCGGTGCAGCGCGGGTTTCTCGCCGCGGTCGTCGAGGACTGCTGCGCCGACGATCCCGCCAGACACGAAGCGGCGATCAACGGATATCCCTTCGTCTTCGAGCGGACCTCCCTCGCCAAGCTGGAAACCGACCACGGCCGGTGGATGGCCCAGTTGAACGCCCTGGAAAGACCCGGAGGTTGACCGTGAACCAACTTAACGCGTACCAACTGAACGTAGGCATCGTCGGCCTCGGCTGGGTGGCCGGGGCGCATATCGACGCGTTCAAGGCCGTGACCGGGGCGGACGTCACCGCCGTCTGTTCCCGCAGGACCCATGACGACGCGGCCCTGTCGTCCCAATTCGGAACGCCGCTGAAGTCCTGTCTCGACTATAACGACCTGCTTACCGACCCGGATATCCACGTGGTCGACATCTGCACGCCCCATCCCTTTCACGCCGACCAGGCCGTGGCCGCCGCGGAGGCCGGCAAGCACCTCATCATCGAGAAACCCATCGCCCTGACCCCCGAAGACGCGGCGCGCATCCAGTCCGCCGTGGACCGGGCCGGCGTATCGGTCTGCGTCTGCTTCGAATGCCGTTACAGCGCCCACTTCACCCTGATCCGGTCCGTCATCGACCAGGGGCTTCTCGGCGACCTGCACTATGCCGAGGTCGATTACTATCACGGTATCGGACCGTGGTACGGGCAGTACGACTGGAACGTGAAGAAGGCCATGGGCGGGACCAGCCTGCTGACGGCCGGCTGCCACGCCCTCGACGCCCTGCTGTTCTTCATGGACGGCACGGTGGAGGAAGTCTCCAGCTACAATACGAAATCTTCCAGTCCCCACTTCGCACCCTACGAGTACGACACGACCAGTGTATCCATCCTGAGGTTCGAAGGCGGAAGCCGGATCGGGAAAGTCACCTCCTGCATCGACTGCCTGCAGCCCTACTATTTCCACGTGCACCTGGTGGGCAGCGAAGGCAGCCTGCTGGACAACCGGTTCTACTCTGAGAAGATCCGGGGGATGGACCGAAGCCGGTGGAGCATCCTCGAGACCTCGCTGATCGATTCGGGCGACGTGCAGGACCACCCCTACGAGCCCCAGTTCCAGGCCTTCGCGGACAGCATCCGAAGCGGTAGCCCCATGCCCCTGACCGACATGACCACGGCCTACGAATCCCACCGCGTAGTCTTCGCGGCCGACCGGTCCGCGTCGGAGGGTCGGCCCGTGCGCCTGGACGAACTGGATTAGCCATCGCCGGCTGGCCTGGCAGTCGCCGGCTGGCCTGGCAGTCGCCGCCTGGCCTGACAGTCGTCGGCTGGCCTGGCCATCGCCAACTGGACTGGCCATCACCATGGAGTAAGCGCATGCAGCAGGGCGATGCCGTCCTCCATTACCGCATCGAACGCATCCTCGGACGGGGAGGCATGGGCGAGGTCTACCTGGCAGAGGACACCCGTCTGAAGCGACCGGTTGCCCTGAAGTTGCTGCCGGAGGACCTGGCCCGTGATCCCGCATTGCTCCAGCGGTTCCGGATCGAGGCGGAGGCGGCCGCCAAGCTGAACCACCCGAATATCGCCCAGGTGTACGCGATCGAGGAGGCGCGGCTGGATGACGTGGGCAGCGGCGGGCCGGATGGCCCGGACGCCCCTGCCGACGCCGATCCCGGTAGCGGCGGCCCCGGCGGCCCCGGCACCGTGTACTTTATCACCATGGAGTACGTGTCCGGCCGGCCACTCCATGAGCACCTGACCGGCACGCCCCTTCCGCTGGAATCCTTCTACGACTGGTTCATGCCCATCGTGGAGGCCCTGGACCACGCCCACGAGCGGGGCGTCGTGCACCGGGACCTGAAGCCCGCGAACGTCATGATTTCCGACGACGGCGTACCGAAGGTCCTGGACTTCGGCCTGGCCCGGGTCGTCACCGAAAGTTCTGACGAAAGCGATGGCGCCGGACCTACGATGAGTCTCACCCAGGCCGGCACGGTCCTGGGCACGCCGGCGTACATGTCCCCGGAACAGGCCACCGGCGACCGGGGCGATCACCGGAGCGATGTATTCAGCCTGGGCGTCATGATGTACGAGGCGCTTACGGGTGTCCGGCCCTTCACGGGCGACAATTACGTTTCCGTCATCAGCAGCACCCTGAAGGATGACCCGAAGTCCGTGAGCGTGACGAACAGCGAAGTGCCTGCCTTGCTGAACCGGGTCGTCCGGCGCTGCATGGGCAAGGATCCCCGATCCCGGTACCAGTCCGTGCTCGACGTGGGCCATGACCTGTCCGACAGCCGCAGTGAGTACGAGACGGGACCGGCGGCCGGTACAGTCGGCGGCGTGTCGCGACAGGGGTCTGCCGCAACCCTCCTGAGGAGTCCGGTGGTGCTCGGCGCCTGTGCCGCATGCCTGGTCGCCGGATCGCTGATCGTCGCGGCGTTGATGGGTGCGTTCGACGTAGAACCCGCCGCGCCGCTGCGCAAGTTCCAGGTGAGCCTGGACAACCTGGGACGGGACAACGCGGCCATCTCGCCGGATGGTACCCTGCTCGCCTATGTCCATGAGAACCGTCTCTGGATCCGTTCCCTGGACCAGGACGAGGGTCGGGAGATTCCCGGAACGGAAGAAATCAGTCAGGTATTCTGGTCGCCCGACAGCCGTCATATCGGCTACCTGGTCAGACGGTCGATCTGGAAGGTCGCGGCGGACGGAGGCGGCCAGGTGCATCTCTGCGACCTGCCGGAACGGGACCTGATGGGAGTTTCATGGAGTGGTGACGGCCGGATACGCTTCAGCATGGCAGGCATGAGGCCCGGCGGCGGGTTATATGCCGTGTCTGAAAACGGGGGTGATCCGGTCCTTTTGCTGGAACCGGACGGGACGAACTACGAAAGGGCACTGCTTTCCCCACTCTACCTGTCCGAATACAACTTGCACCTGTACACGGTAGTCTCGTCCTCCGACGATCCGCAAGTGATTGCCGAACTGAGTGAAAGATACCGGGGGAACGGGGATCTGAGCATGACGATCTCCATGGCCCGGATCACGGCGTCCCGCATTGCCGTGGAATTCCCCGATCCGGCTGCTTCGCCCGGCACGTCCGGTTCGCCTGGTTTTTCTCGACGCCTGCTTCCGCTGGAAGGCGATTTCCTCACCGTCGCAGGATATGCGTCGGGCCACCTACTATACTACCGGGAGACCACGACCCATCCCGAGGACGACCTCTGGGCCGTGGCCTTTTCGCCGGGTTCCGGTGAGATAACGGGCGAGGCCTTTCGGGTAGCCCGGCGTGTCAACACGCTCAGCGTGTCCGACGACGGCATCATGGTCTACCGGAAGGTGTTCAGGTCACCGCAGCAACTGGCCGTAGTCGATCGCCGCGGCCGGATCGACCGAATCATAGGCCAGCCCCAGGACAGGATCCGCGAACTGGTACTATCCCCTGATGAAAAGCAAGTCATGGTGGAGAGTGAGGAAGGCGTACTGGCCGCGCTTTGGCTGTACGAAATCGAAAGCGGTATCGGCAGCCGGCTAACCTCTGCGGATTTGAACTACAGCAGACCGAGCTTTGCGCCAGACGGCGGATCAGTCGTGTTCACGGTATCCCCGGCCGTGAATCCGGGCCGTACACGCAGGAGCGCGATTTTCATGCGAATGGATCTCGACGTGCTGGGCGTAATGACGCCTTTCTCCGCCGATTCGCTGAGGGGTTGGGGGCCCATGCTTTCGAAAGACGGCCGGTTTATCGTCTATCTCCACCAGGGGCGGCAGGTAAGGTTTGTTTCCATGGAGGAAGGTACCGAACACCAGGTGCTCGTGGATGACCAGGGGCGGGTGGTTCAGGCGGCCCTGTCGCCGGACAATCGTTTCCTGGCCTACGTATCGAACCAGGGGGTTGGCTGGCAGGTTTACGTGACCCGTTTTCCTGATGGAACCGGGCGATGGCAGGTTTCGACGAACAGTGGCTGGACGCCCCGTTGGAGTCCGTCGGGTAATGAGCTGTATTACGTTGAAGGCAACCGGCTGATGGTCGTTCCGGTGTTGGATGGGCCGGGTTTCCGGTTCGGCCGTCCCGAAGCGCTCTTCGAAGGCGTCCAGGCCGGCGCCGATGATCTGCGGTTCCCCGGATACGAAGTGTCCGCGGGCGGGGCGTCGTTCATCATCGCAACCAACGCGGAAGAATCCCGTCCATCCCTCTCCATCATACAGAACTGGATGCGGGAATTCGAAAAGTGACCTGCGTGTTCTGCGCTTCCACAGGCTTAAGTGGATTCAGAATCGAGGTGTGACTTGGACGCTCTGAAACAGAAGATCCGCAACGTGCCGGACTTTCCCATACCCGGGATCAACTTCAAGGACGTGACCACGCTCTTCAAGGATCCCGCCGCCTTTCGTACGGCCGTGGACCGTTTCGTCACCGAGTACTCGGACTGCTCCATCGATCTCGTGGCCGGCATCGAGGCCCGGGGTTTCATCCTGGCGCCGGTTCTGGCCTACCACATGGGCAAGGGCATTGTTCCCCTGCGCAAGCCCGGCAAGCTCCCGGCAGAGACGCGGCGGATCGAATTCAAACTGGAGTATGGCACGGACGCGCTTGAAATGCACCTGGACGCCGTGAGACCCGGGGACCGCATCCTCATCGTGGACGACCTGCTGGCCACGGGGGGAACCGCGGCCGCGGCCTGTCAACTGGTCGAAGACGCGGGTGGGGTCGTGGCCGGCGTGGGGTTCCTGATCGAACTGTCCTTCCTGGACGGCCGGAAGCGACTGGGCGATCGCCCGGTCTTCTCACTCCTCGAATACGGCGCCGACGAGTAAGACCCTCCTCAAAGCCTCAACCTTTGTTCACGCGGGCCATCAAACCGGTACTCGGCGCTCCGCTTCGAGAATGACGCGGCTGGGATCGAGATCCACCAGGCATGCATGGGTGCGGAACCGGCAGGCCCGGTTCCCGTGCAGGCTGCAGGGGCTGCACGGCAGGTCGAGCGTTACGGCAGCGTCCGCCGGTCCGACAGGCGCGAACCCCAGGCGGGGATGGGTAGCGCCGAATAGGCCGATTACGGGTGTGCCCACGGCCGTTGCCACGTGCATGGGGCCGGAATCGTTGCTGACCAGGAGTGCGCACCGCTGTACGGCCGCGGGCAGCAACGCGAGATCGGTCGCACCGGTCCAGTCCACGGCCGGACGCTCCATGGCGTTCAACACCTCGCAGGTAACCGCCCGATCGGTCTCGCTGCCCAGCAGCAGTAACTTCAGTTCACGGGACTTCGCCATGTGGTCCGCAACCCGGGCGAACCGTTCCGGCGGCCAGCGTTTCGGACCATGGGAGGCCCCCGGTGCCACGCCGAGTACCCGGACATTCGGCCCGATGCCGGCCCCGGCCAGCCGTTCCTCCACTTCGGCCGCCGCCGCCCCGCCGACTTTCAGTTGCGGCAGCCGCTTCTCCGCCGCGTCATGTGGGCCTTCCAGGCCGGGTGCGGCGGCCGCGTCGAGCCGGTCGAGCACTTCCAGGTACCGGTCGACCGTATGGGGGACGGGCCTGGACCGCATTCGCCTTCTGACGATGGCCATCCGGGCAAACCGGCGCTTGTCGTACCGGAGCACCCGCCCCGCGATGCCCACCGTGGTGACGAGCCGGCTGCGCAGGTTCCCATGAAGGTCGAACGCCAGGTCGTAGCGTCTTTCGCGCAGGCGGGAGACGAGGCTCATGAGACTGGTGTCGGGGTCAAAGCACTGCACAGCGGCGACCCCGGGGAGCGCGCGGGCCAGTGGCGCGTATTCCGCGCGTGTAAGAAACTCGATCTCCGCATTGGGCCAGAGCCTGCCCAACTGCCGGGTGACCGGCGACGTCAGCACGATATCGCCCATCGAGCTGAACCGGATGACGAGGATACGGGATGGCGTTCCGGAGACGGTCATCGTTGCGCTCATCGAAGATACGGGTATTCGGGTCAGTGCGGTGACGGGCTTACCGCCATGCTGTCCTTACCCTCTGACCAGTTGCTCTCCGACCGCCTCCCCGACCATGTCCACGGTGATGCCGGACAGGTCGCAGAAGGGACCGCGGTCGCAGGTTGGACATTGTCCCTCCGGCGGCAGGAGGTTGTGGTCCCGGCCGCCCAGGGGCCGCCACCGTTCGGGCGACCTGGCGGGCAGGGGACAGAAGACGGACACCGTCGGAACACCCAGCGCCCCGGCCAGGTGCATGGGCCCCGTGCTGCTGCTCACCAGGATATCCATTTCGCCGATCACCGCAATGAGCTCGCCCAGTGTTAGCCGCCCCGCCAGCGAAAGGGCGGGACCGTCCAGGCGGGACATGATGGATTCAGCGAGCTGTCCCTCCTCCGCACTCCCGGTGACGACGATCTTTGCGCCGTGTCGGTCCTGAAGGGTCCTCGCGAGCCGCGCGTAACGCTCGACCGGCCAGTTCGGCGCGTTGCGCCCGTTGCCGGGATGGATGCCGATGACCGGCTGCCCGTGCGTCCGGACCAGGACCGCGCGGGCCGCCTGGCGCTCTTCCTCCTTCAATTCGATCAGCGGTCCGTTCCCGGGTTCCCGGGCGTCGATGACCCGGGCCAGGTCCAGGCAGAAGTCCGATTCGTGGCGGAGCGGAATATAGCGGTGACGGCTGAGGGACCGGGTGCGGGTAAGCGCGTGGTAGACCTTACGTCCCACGCTGATGCGCCGGGGGATGCCAGCCAGGCAGATCATCCACACATGCCGCATGGTCGGCATGAGGACGAGGGCGGTGTCGAAAGCCTGGGCGCGCAGCCGCCGCACCTGGCGGTAAAAGCCCGCCGGTCCACGGTGAAGGGACTCCGGGTCGTCTTCGAATATGGCGTCCAGGCAGGAGTTACGTTCGAGTACGTCGCGGGTGTAGGGACGGGCCAGCATGGCCAGGTAGGCCTTGGGCCAGCGATGCCGGAGGGCGTCCAGCACCGGCAGGGAGAGCACCACGTCTCCGATCCGGTCGGGCCGCACCACGAGGATCCGGGGTGACGATACATGATCCATGGCGTTACTCCGGTCCGCCAGGTCCGTCCGGTCCGCAGCCTGGCCGGTCTGGTCCTCGCGTCCACCTGGTCCGCCAGGTCCGCCCGACCCCGCCAGGTTAGCCAGTCCGGTCTGTTCGGCCGTCAGTCAACGGTCAACCGGATCTGCGGGACTCGGCCAGGCGCAGTTGCCCGCATGCCGCGTCGATGTCCCGTCCGCGCTCCCGGCGAATGGTCAACTGCAGGCCGCCCGTCCGCAGCGCATCCGCGAAGGCCGTTCGCCGGTGTTCGTCGGGCGTTTCGTATGGCAGGCCCTGTACCGGGTTATAGGGAATGAGGTTAAGCTTGCACTTGTCCTTTTTCAACAGCTTTACGAGTTTCTCCGCGTCTTGGAACCGGTCGTTCACACCCTTGAGCAGGACATATTCGTAGGTGATGATGCGGTCGGTGGTACCGGTGTAATGGCGGCAGGCCTTCATGAGCTGCTTGAGCGGATAGCGCCGGTTGATCGGGACGATGGCGGTCCGCGTACGGTCGTCGGCGGCATGGAGCGAAACAGACAACTCGAACTGGATCTTCTCTTCGGCCAACCGGTAGATCTTCGGAACCAGCCCGCTGGTGGAAAGCGTGATCTTGCGGGCGCCGATTCCGAGCCCCCAGTCGGCGTTGATGATCCGCACAGCCCGGAGTACCTGGCGGTAATTCGCCAGCGGTTCCCCCATACCCATGACGACGATGTTGTTGATGGGCCGGGCATCGCCGGCAAGCATGGCCTGCTTCTTTACCTGCACGACCTGGTCGACGATCTCGGCCGACGTCATATTGCGCACGAGGCCCTCCAGCCCGCTCGCGCAGAACCGGCAGCCGATGGCGCAGCCCACCTGCGTAGAAATGCAAAGCGTATTGCGCCGCGACCCGCCGATCAGCACCGTTTCCACCTTCTGGCCGTCCTGAAGTTCGAACAGGTACTTCGTGGTCGGTCCGTGACGGGACTTCGACCTGCTAACAGGGGTCAGGGGGTTCAGACACGCACGGTCGGCCAGTTCGGTCCGTAACGACTTGGACAGGTTGGTCATCTCGTCGAAAGACCCCGCGGCCTTCTCGTACACCCACGAGGCGATCTGACCTGCCCGGTACGACGGCTCGTTCAATTCGGCGACGATACGCGAGATCTCGGGCAAGGTAAGGCCTCTCAGATCCGGTTTTCCGCGCGTCGGGGTATGTGATGCCGGTGCCCGCATAGTCCGCTCCTGTCGATGACAAAACCCGACTGAAGATACGGTGGATCGTAGTCGATGTCTATTGAAAAGCAGTGGATGCGTGCCGGTCGGAATCGATTCGATATCCTGTACACAAGTATTGGTGTCCGTGAAACGAAGCGGTGGACAATTCCCTTGATTTCAACCTCCGGAGCGCGTATACTTCCAGCCGGAATACCAACAGGAACACGAACAGCAGAATTGTGCGGCGAGGCATCGTGTTCCCGCGCGGAACCCGTAACGGAGGAAACGGAAATGGCTAAGGACCGAAGCTTTGCGGCCAAGATGGCCAAGGGGAGCGACAAGAACCAGGAGGACGAGGTCCAGACCGTGCTGCTGGTCAAACCCGTCAAGTCCGAAGAGGGTCACTACAAGTTCAAGCGGACGCTGACCAGGCTGACCCCCGAGAACAAGAAAGCCCTGGGCGTCTGAGGCCATACCGGGTCGGGCGGACCCTCGCACGACCGGGCACGACCAGGTACCGCCGTCACGGCCGGCAGTTCCGTCACGGCCGGCAGTTCCGTCACGGCCGGCAGTTCCGTCACGACCGGACACCGCAGAATTCCCACCTTCACCGCACGAAATACATCACCGCAAAAACAACGCGTTGACGAGTGCGTCCCCTTCTTCCGTCATCTGAAGCGTACTGAGCAGATTGTTCACCCCGTGAATGGCGAGGGGGACGTAGAGCGAACCGGTACGCTCGCGGGCGATCCCGAGCAGGATGCCGATCAGGGCGATCAGCGTCAGGAAGAAATGGTCGTACTGGGCGGCGTGCAGCATAGTCCAGAGCAGCGTGGTGACGGCGATCGTTCCCCCGGCGCCCAGCTTCGTCCGGCGCAGCCCCTCGTAGAGAAACCCCCTGAACAACGCCTCTTCGAAGACCGGTGCGGCGATCACGAGCGCGAACCAGAGCAGCGCCGTGTACCGGGTCGTTTCGATGATCGTCTCCATGACCGGCGGCACCGGCGACCGTCCGAGCTCTACGGTGACCAGGTCGGCCAGCTGAAGCAGCAGGAAGGCGAAGACCACCCAACCGAGCATGGTCGAGCTCCGGACCGGCCGGAGCGCCAGCCAGATTCCCGGGTCCATGCCCCGCGCGCGGCCGGGGCGGTCCAGGATGAGCAGCAGGAGGAACGTGCAGGGGATGGCGGAGAGGATCACGCCCAGGGCGATCAGGTCGCCCATGCGTTCCGTTGGATCCAGGTCCAGCACGGCGATCAGGACGACCGTCACGGCGACCTGCAACACCAGGTAGGCGCCCAGCACAAGCGCGGTGGAAACGAGGGTGAATCCGAGACGCGGCGACGGATGGACCTCTTCAGGTTCGACGGCGTCCAGAGGGGGTTCGTTCATGCGGGGTTTCCGTCGATCCGAGGGCCTGCAGGGAATGAGCGGAGCCGGCCGTAAATCTAAAGAATAGCCCGGAACATGTAGAAGAAGACGATCGCCAGCAGGGCGCCGATGGGAACGGTAACGATCCAGGACGCCGCGATCCGGCCCAGGATACTCAGGTCCAGGGCCTTGACGCCCTGGGCGAGTCCCACGCCCATGACCCCGCCGACCAGGGTCTGGGTCGTCGAGATGGGCAGCCCGAGGCGGCTGGCCAGGACGATAGTGATGGCCGCGGCGAATTCGGCCGAGTATCCCCGGGTGGGCGTCAGTTCCGTGATCCTGGTGCCGATGGTCGCCATGACGCGGTAGCCCATGGTCGCCAGGCCGATGACGATGCCGATGCCGCCGACCAGGAGGAGCCAGCTGGGTACGGGAGACTCGGGATTGACCACGCCGGACTGGCTGATGTCCACCACCGCCGCCAGCGGTCCGATGGCGTTCGCCACGTCGTTGGACCCGTGTGCGAAGGCTACGGCGCAGGCACTCATGATCTGGAGCACGCCGAACATTTTCTCGACGACCGCCATCTGGCCGTCGCCGGACGATGCGTCACCGGTCTCGGCGCTCGGCCGATTATTGATCAGCCCGAGCAGGAAGTGTCCGGCGATCACCGCGAAGATGCCCAGAACGCTGGACCAGAGGAGCGTCTCGGCGAGCGTCAGATCCAGGTCGACATTACGCAATCCCTTGAAGAGGGTGACCAGCGAAATCACGACGACGACGCTGAAGATATAGAGCGGCGCCCATTTCCGGGTCCGCCGCACGGGATCCGGGTGGCGGAGGATCGTCCATTTGATCGCACTGAAGATCAGGTAGGCCAGGACGCCGCACAGCAGGGGCGAGACGATCCAGGATGCGACGATCTGCGTTATTTGTTCCCACTGTACGACGTTGAAACCGAAGGCGACGATGCCGAATCCCGCGATGGCGCCCACGATCGAATGGGTGGTCGACACGGGCCAGCCCAGCCTGGATGCGACCACGAGCCACGTACCGGCGGCCATGAGCGCCGCGAGCATGCCGTACACGATGAGCTCCGGCGCGGTCGCCGATATCTGGGGGTCCAGGATGCCTCCCCGAACGGTTCTAGTGACCTGTCCTCCCACCAGGTAGGCGCCCAGAAACTCGAGCACTCCGGCGATCAGGATGGCCTGCTTGATCGTGAGCGCTTTGGAACCCACCGAGGTTCCCATGGCATTGGCCACATCGTTCGCGCCAATGGAGAAGGCCATGTACAACCCGAGCGCTACGGCCAGGTACAGGGTAAAGTCGCCCCCCATAGATGCAGTTTATCTCCAGGTGTCCGTTGGGTGGTGAGACGGCGGTCCGGGTCGGTGGTGGACCGGGTCCGTTAAAGGCGGGTTCAATATACCGACAGGACGCTTCAGCGCCACGGTTTTTTTCGTTGCGCCGCGGATAACATTCCGTACCGCAGCGATGGAGAACGGAAGCTTCCGAGTACCGGTACAATCAGTACTTCAACCCGGTGTAAAGCCGCTCGTCCACGGGGGCGACCAGGACCCGCGCCTCCCGCCTGCGCACCCACCGCGAAACGGCGTCGCGGGTTTCATCCAGGGTGCTGACGGCCTCCGCGTCGATACCGAAACCTTCGGCGACTTTCACCCAGTCCACCGGCGCGAAATCGACGCCCGTCACGGGGAGTTTCCTGGCCTGCTGGGCGATCTTGATGACCGCCAGCGACGCGTCATACAGGACGACGATCAGCGGCGCGATGCCGGTACGCCTGACCGTCTCGAGTTCCTGGACCATCATGGCGAAGGCGCCGTCACCCGTAATCGCCGCCACCGGCCGATCGGGCAGGGCCATGGCCGCGCCCATGGCCGCGCCTACCCCGTAACCCATGGATGAAAGGCCGTTGGACATGAGGAAGGTGCCCGGTTCCGGCGCCCGCCATCGCTGTCCCATTACATTCTTGTGTGCGCCTACGTCCGAGGAGACGACGGTGTCTTCCGGAAGCAGTTCCCGAAGGGCGCCCACCAGGTGATAGGGCGACATGCCCTCCGGTCCTTCCTCGGACGGCGGGTGGTAGACCGCGTCGACCCGCGCCTTCAGGTAACCGATGTCGTCGGCCGTCCACCGGCATCGTCCGCGGTATCCTTCCGCGATGCGGCCAAGAAGGGCGGAAACGTCGCCCACGCAGGCCGCCGGCGGCGTATAGGTGCCGAACCCCACGGGGGCGTTGGCGACGATCTGCAGCGGCGCGTCGAAATGCCAGAGCCGGGAGACCTCCACCGGATCGAAGCCGATGCCCAGGACGCAGTCGCTTTGCTGCAGCCATTCGATGATCCGGTCTTCACCGGCAGCCGGCGCGATCGTGCCCAGGAATCGGTCTCCGTGCTCATCGGCGATGCCCTTCGCCTGCACGGTCGTCGCGTAAGGCAGGCCGGTATCGCGCAGGAAACGCCGGACCGCCTGAGCGTCCCTGGCCGCGTCCATGGCGATGCCGACCACGGCGACGGGTCGTTCGGCGCCGTTCAACGTGGACAGGATGCGGGGCAGGTCCGATTCGTCCGCAGGGGCCGGATGCGGTGGATGCGCGGTCCCGTGGCCGGCCTGGCCTTCCTGGCTGGCCGCGCCGGCCGCGCTTGCGGGGGAATCCGGGTTGACCGAGGAATCCGGGTTGGCCGAGGAATCCGGGCCGCCGGCCGGCTTTCCCGCCACGTCCGACGGCAGGGAGAGGTACACCGGACCCCGCGGCGGCCCCGCCGCGACGGAGAGCGCGGTTTTTACGGTCTCTCCGACGTCCGCACCTTCGAGGTCGACGGACCACCGGGTGATGGGGGTGAACAGGTCGATCAGGGGAAGGTTCTGCTTGTTGCTCCGGTGGTGCCTTTCCGTCGACGTCCGCGCGGTGATGGCCAGGACGGGGTCGCGGTCCAGGTAGGCGGTCCCCACGCCGAGCACCAGGTTGCACGCACCGGGTCCCAGGGTCGCCACGCAGACCCCCGGGATGCCGGTCAATCGTCCCACGGCCGCCGCCATGAAGGCCGCCGTGGACTCGTGTCCGGTCAGGACGAACCGGATTCCGGAGCGTTCCAGTGCGTCGATCAGCTCAAGCACTTCACCGCCGGGATGCCCGAAAGCGAATCGGACGCCGGCTTCGTGAAGGGTCTGCGCGATGACGTCCGCGCAGGTGTGATTTGGATTCAAACCGGTCACCTTCTACTCGGAGGTTACCAGGTCTGCGCGTCTCAGGCGGATCCGGTCGAAGCTCTCCGCGGATATGACGTAGTACCACTGGGCGAAACGGGCGTTCAGGTCCGCGGAGGTCCGGCGTCCCGTATCGACGCGCTGCCGCCAGGCCTCGTGTTTTTCGTAGAGATCGGCATTGGTCCGGTCGGCATCAGTCCAGAGGGAGTCCGCCCTGGCCTGGAATCCCAGGTCGGCGGGTCCGGGGGGCTCCGGGAAGAGGCCGGCGTCGAATCCGGTCGTGATGAACAGGTACCGGTTCTCGCCCGGTCCCGCGGGGCTTCCGGCGCCGAACCCGCCGGGGCCGCCCGATCCGCCCGCACCACCCAAGCCGCCCGGACTGCCCTCGCTGCCAGCACTGCCCGCGCCCACCAGACCCGCCGTGACCTCGTCTCCCGCGCCGTACACGATCTCCCCGAAGCGTAGCGTGTAAATGATCCCGTCCTCCGTGCTAACCTGGGTTTCGCCCTCGTTGGAGACCAGCTGGCCGTCCCCGGTGAAGTAGTAGCCCTTCTGCTGCAGCGAGGCCAGATCGCTGCGGGTGATGCTGATGCCTTCGTCGTTATTCTCCAGGCTCCTGGAAAGACCGGCGGGCTTGGGCCGGACGCCCACGATGGTCAACTCGTCCAGGGCCTTGAGCAGATCTTCCATCTTCACCGCGTCGACCTTCTGCCCGGTCCGCATGCGGTTGGCCGTCCAGTCGGGATCCCCTTTAGACAGCACGATCGTGTCGCGCTGGTCCAGCATGCGGGTACCTTCGTCTATGGAGTAGTCTTTCAGAATCACCTGTCCGATACGCGCCTGGTCCACCTCCAGCAGGTCCTTTTCGATCCAGTCGCCGAACCGGGAGGAGACATCCACGTCGAACCGCGCCGCGTAGGTCCGCTTCTGACCGGGCACCCGCAGGTAGCGGTACTGGCCTTCCCGGCCCGGTACGTTCCCGCCGACGATGAGGTCGGCGAGCAGGTTGTCGTTTCCGTCCTTAATCGTAACGCGCTTGCCGCGTCCGGACAGGGAGGCGACCGACTCGTCCAGCGGGTCCACCACGCCAAGGGCCTCGTGGTCCGCGGCGATTTCGGCGACCACGTCGTCCTTGCGGACCTCGATGAGCCCGGCAGCCGTGCGGGCCAGGCGGTCCTTGTCGTCGGCAGGGTAGTTGTGATGGGAGGGAATGCGCCAGCGCGTTCCTTTGAATACCACACTGAAGGCGTTGATGCCTCCGGTCGCTTCGTCGAAGTCGATGACCTCGAGGGAGACCGCGTCGTTCGGATCCACGAATTCCGGAAAGAAAGCCTCGCCGCGGTCCGAAAAAGCCTCCGGCGTGGGATCGGCTGGAGCCGCGAGGAAGGCGGCGGCGGTCACCACGGCCGCCGCTGCGACGAAGGCCAGGGTCTTGCGTGTTTCATCCATGGTCAGCTCCTCAGCCGCCGCGCGGCGGCGGCCGCCTCGTTCTCACGACGCCTGCGCCGGAGGAAAATGAATACGCCCAGGAGGAAGACCGGCACGGGCGGAAGCAGCGCGGCCAGGTTCTTGATGGTGTTCTGGATCAGCCGGATCTGGCTTTCCATCATCTCCTTGCTTTCCTCGATCCTGGCTTCCTTCTCGGCCTCGATATTGGTCCGCAGCGTCTCGAACCGCCGGTTCTCCACTTCCTCCAGGTTGCGGACCATGATCCGCCGGGTCTGTTCGTCCAGGTCGGTCCGCTGACGGACCTCGTCCACTCGGGCCGTGAGCCGGCGGCGGGCCTGGTCCAGCGCCGCCTGGGCCTCCTCCTCGGCGGCGTCCTCGTCCCTGACCCGTTGTTCGGTGTAGGCCAGGGTCTGCCTCTCGACGGTCTCGAGCGTGCGGTAACGAACCCGCTTGCTGCGCAGGGCGATGAAGGACTCGTCCCCGACCAGCACGTCCATAAGGTTCAGGAAAAAGGTGACGTTGTCGAAGTGCAGCCCGCCGGCGCCCATGCGGCGAATGTCGAAGAACTGCTGCGAAGCGAAATCCACGTCGGCTACGACGACCAGGTTGACCGGCGCGTTCTCTTCGGTTCCGGCCGCGGCTCCTCCGGCCGCAGTTCCGGCCGCGCCTCCCCCGGCCGCGGCCTCGCCGGCCACTGCGCCGGCCGCGTTGCCCGTGACGTGGCCCGCCACCGTGTAGGCGTTCTGGCTCGCGCGACGCGGGATATTGGTGAGCACCAGTTGCGATCCGCCGAAGAAGTTGCGCTGAACGAGCTGGGAATAGGCGGTCAGCCCCGACATGGTACCGCTTTGCACCAGGGGGGTAAACGTGAAGTCCGCCGAACCGGTATGCTGCAACCGGCCCGGGAAGATGAAGACGAGTTCCTGCAGCGACGCGGTGCTGACGGCTTCCTGGTTGAAGGTGTCCGGGTTCTCGTTGCCCGGAGACGCGAAGACCACTTCCGGCGGGAGATGGGCCATGCCGGGGTGGGGGTTATACTGGTCCCATACGATCAGGCCGGTGGTCCATTCCACGCCGAACCCGCGCAGCAGGCCCTGGATATCGCCTTTCGGCACGGGAGCGGGCTGTTGGTTGCCGGCGAAAGGATTGGCGCTTGCGCCCTTCTGCTCGGAAGGGGAAAGGGCCAGGTTAAAGGAGGGCAGCGGGTCCGTCAGGAGCAACGTGGGGTTCCCTGCGGCGATGTAGTCCGACAGCCGGTCCATTTCGGGCTGGGTCAGGGTGTTGGGCAGGGCGGCCAGGAGCACGTCCAGATCGTCGGGATAGTCCTCCTGGGGCTGGACCTGCACCACGTCGTACTGCTTGCGCAGCTCTTCGGTCATGGCCCAGGGCTGGCGGCTCTGCATGGTGTTGAAATCGAATCCCCCGAAGAGCCGCACCTCCGTGGCGAGAATGCCGAGTTTCGCGCGGTCCGCCCGGGCGGCCACGCGCAGGCTGCGCACCAGTTCGTATTCGACGGGAAGCCCCGTATCCAGGAACCCGATCACCTGTTCCTCGGGGCCGCAGGTGACGGCGATCCCGGCGAAGACGTTCGTGAACCCCGACCGGGCGCTGCGCAGGTCCGGCAGCTCGCGGGGGGTGATTCCGAACCGATCGCGGGCCTCCCGGGCCTCGGGAGTGTACATTTCCGTGGCCTGGATCCGTACCTGGACCCGGCTGCCGCCCACGGCGTCCAGCTCCTTGAGCACGTCGATCAGGCCCGATCGGGTCTGTACGTAGGACTCCGGCACCTCCGGACTCACGAAGGCCTGGATGAACACGGGACGCTCCGGGTCCAGTTCCGACAGCATCTGCACGGTCTCGTCGGAAAGGGAATGGAGTCCTTCGGCGGTTACGTCCAGGCGGACGCCCGCCCGGCCCAGGATGACGTTTAGTCCGATCACCACCGCGACAAGGGCCGCCGCCCTCGCGCCATGGTGGATCCCCATCCGGTATCCGCCGGCCTGTACGGGCCAGTGACGCCGGCCGATCAGCACGACGTTGAGGTACAGCATCAGACCGGTGACGGAGACGAAGTGGACCAGTCCGGAGAAGCTGACGACGCCGCGCGCGAAGTCGTCGAAGGCGGTAAACAGTCCCAGGGGGGAAAGCAGGTCCCGCAGCCCGTCGCTGATACCCCCGGCGATGGGTCCGATGAGTACGAAGGCGGCGCAGAACAGCGCGCCGAGAATGAAGGCGATGGTCACGTGCGAGGTCAGCAGGGACGCCAGCATGCCGACGGAGATGAGCGCGGCGCCGGCGAGCCAGTATCCGAGGTAATTGCCGGCCATGAGCCCGAGATCGGGACTGCCGAGGAACATCAGGACCAGCACGTGGGTCAGGGACAGCACGAGTGAGGCCGTATAGACGCCCACCACCGAGAGGTATTTGCCCAGGACGATTTCCAGGTCCGTTGCCGGGAGCGTGAGCAGCAGTTCATCGGTTCCCTGCCGGGTTTCCTCGGCCCAGACGCCCATGGTCAGCGCCGGGATGAAGAAGAGGAGCAGGTAAGGGAACACGGCGTTCAACTGGTCGAGGTTCGCCAGGTTGTTCAGGAAGAATGGGACCTGCCAGAACGCGGCGGCCGCGCTGAGGAAGATGAAAAGGGTAACGAAGACGTATCCCGTGGGATTGCTGAAGGCCAACCGCAGGTCCCTGCGGACGATGGCCGCCACCAGCTGGACGTTGATCCGGCTTGCCGGGCCGAGGTTCATTCGTCCGCCTCCCCTCCGTGTCCGGTCAGGGCGTGGAAAGACGCTTCGAGCGATCCGTCGTGGCGCAGATCGTCAGGCGGCCCATCGAAGACCAGCCGGCCCTCGTTGATCAGGAGAACACGGTCGGCGATGAGGTCTACTTCCTGAAGGATATGGGTGGAGAGCAGGATGGTCCGGGTCTGCCCGAGCAACCGGATGTCCTGGCGGAAGTCACGGATCTGGTTCGGGTCCAGCCCGGCGGTCGGCTCGTCCATGATGAGCACGTCGGGGTCGTGGAGCAGGGCCTGCGCCAGTCCAACCCGCTGCTTGTTGCCCCGGGACAGCTTGTCAATGGGCTTTTCGAGCGCTTCGTGAAGGCTGCACCGGTCGATGACGTAGTCCAGGCGGTCGGACAGCCGGAGCCGATCGAGTCCACGGGCCTCGCCGAAAAACCGAAGGAGTTCGAGCGGCGTCATGTTCTGGTAAAGCGGACCGTTCTCCGGAAGGTATCCAAGACGCCTGGACATGGAGAGGCGGTCGCGACTTACATCGAGTCCGGCGATGGCCGCGGTACCCGCGCTGGCGCCCAGGTAGCCGCTGAGGATCTTCATCGTCGTGGACTTGCCCGCGCCATTCGGTCCGAGGAAGGCCACGATCTGGCCCTCGGGTATGGTAAAGGAGATGTCTTGCACGGCGACAAAGGAACCGTAGAACTTGCTCAGGCCCTTCGCCTCGATCATGGTTTTCCCGGACACCCCTGTTCTCGCTCCTTTTCTTGCTGTAAAAAGCAGATGTCCGCGTACTTCTCGCATTGCTTTTTTCGCGGCGTCGGATAATAACAAGGGGCCATGTCCGTGTCAAGCCTGTATTGAGCAAAGGCGTGAAATCACTTGACAAGCCGGTGCTCCCCGTTTAATTTTTCGCAACTGGAACTTCGTCGAAAAAGATCCAATTCTTTGATAGATCAGGCCACCTGGTGACGGGTATTCCATGAAACTCTTCACGCTTTCCTGCGCTGTCGCGTTTGCCCTGTTTTTCGCGAGTCCCCCGCACGACTGCGATGAGTTGGAGACCGACGCCGATCATGCCGATCATGTGGACCACTGCCTGACCTGCCTTTGTGCCGCCACATTCTCCGCGGTGGCTGAGAAAACTCCTGCAATCCTGCCGGTCTACGATGTTGTCGGCCCCGCGGCCGGTGCGTCGCAACCCGGTCACCCCCGGATTCAGGGCAAGCAGCACCGAAACCGAGCGCCGCCCCTTACCTGACCAATCCTGCCGGCCCGGATGTTCCGGACGAACGTTCTGAATCCATCAGGCGCGTTCCGCGATCAAATACGGACAACGCTGGCACATGTTTCCAGACTTCCAGATCGATCAGACTGTTCTGGCCGTCCAGGCTGTTCTATACGTAGCGCCCGGTCAGACAGTTGAAACCGTTGGCCGACGGCTCCGGGTTCACCCCCTTCAGTCGGCCATAATATTGGTTATGGAACATGCAATTGGCGGCCCGGGTAATCCGGACCGTGTCAGATCCGCCGATCGGGGAATCTGGGCCGCGCTTCGACGCGTGACCGGAGTCTTGTTCCACCGGGCCGATGCACGTGTACGATAGTTGCACAGGCCTATAACGGAATTCGGAATCTATAGTCAGGGATATCGAGATGGCGGTTTTCAAGCAGGGAAGTTCAGTGCACGATCGAAGAAACAAATCATTCACTTCACGCAGCACAGAAAAGGAAGAGAAGCCCAAAATGTTGAAATACCGATGGAACTTACTGTCCGTCATGACCGCCGCGATGTTGGCCGCAGCACTGACGTTCTCCTGCGCCGACGACAACGACTCCAATCCAATGGGTCCGGACGATCATGACGAACATCAGGACGACGACGACCACGCCGACGATGACGATCACGACGACGACCACGGCCACCACCACGGTCCGGGCGAAGTAGAGCTCTTCACGACGATCAAGGTCACGCTTACGCCCCAGGGCGGGGGATCATCGATCACCGTACAGTTCCAGGACCTCGACGGTGAAGGCGGCAACGACCCGGTCGTGGACAAAATCGTCGTAGACGCCGGTACGGTTTACAACGGAAGGTTGCTGGAGTTGAACGAACTGGAAACCCCGCCGGAGGACATCACCGAGGAAGTGAAGGAGGAAGCCGAGGCCCACCAGGTGTTCTTCGAAACCCTCGGAGGATTTTCGCCTGCTACCGTCGCCTATGCGGACAAGGAATCCGATTATGTGACGAACACGGGCGTCGATCATCCCGTCGGACTCAAATTCACGCTTACGGTCCCCGCTAACGCGCGGAACGGTCAGTTCCGGATCTCTCAGAGTCATTACGATGCCGGACCCAAGGACGGCGTGACGCGAAGCGACGAGACGGATTTCGAAGTGACCTTCGAAGTCGAGGTGCGTTCATAGTACGGACACGGCCGTGGTCCACTAGCAGCACGGTCACGGCCGTGGCCTGTTCCCCTTAGAAACGGGCTTGGAGTGATTGCAAATGAAAGCGACGAAAGTACTGCGTGCCCTCCTGGCTTTCGCCGTGTCCTGCCTCGTACTTCCGGCAGAAGCACGCGCCGCCACGGTGAGCGGCAAGGTGCTGAACGAGCACGGGGATCCGTTGCCGGCGGTGACCGTTGTATTGCCCGCGCTCGAAATCGGTGCATTTACAGACGAGAATGGCGTATTACGTCTCGAAAACGTGCCACAGGGCCGCCACACGATCGAGTTCCGGTTTGTGGGCTACCGGACGATCCAGAGCGAGGTCATCATTACCGAAAGCCAGTCTCCCGTGCTCGAAGTCAGCATGGAGCCGGAGGTCCTGATGGGGGATGAGATCACCGTCACGGGCGATCGGGACCTGGCGGGCGAACTCACCGGATCCAGCCAGTCCGTACTCGTCCTGCCCCCGTCCGCCCTGGAGGAACGCCGGGGCCAGACCCTGGGCGAGACGCTGGAATCCCTGCCGGGCGTATCCTCCCTGACCACGGGACCGGCCATTTCGAAGCCCGTGGTGCGCGGCGTGCACAGCGCCAGGGTGCTGGTACTGAACGCCGGGGTGACCCAGGAGGGACAGCAGTGGGGCGGGGACCACGCACCGGAGATCGACCCCTTTGCCCCCGCCCGCATCGAAGTGCTCAAGGGCGCCGCCAGCGTGCAGTACGGCGCTGGTGCCATCGGGGGCGTCATCCGCATCGAACCGCCGAAGCTGCCCGAGGATCCGGGGATGGGCGGCAGGTTCAACACGAACCTCTTTTCCAACAACAAACAGGGGGCCGCTTCCCTCCTCGTGCAGGGGGCGCTTCACCGGCTGCCGGGACTCAAGTGGCGGGTGCAGGGCAGTCTTCGCCGGGCGGGCGACGCCCGGGCGCCGAAGCACGTCATACGAAATTCCGGATTCGACGAACGAAACTACTCCCTGGCACTGGGCTATACGACGGACTGGATGGACACGGAGGCTTATTTCAGTCATTTCGGTACCTGGCTGGGGATCTACAAAGGCGCCCACATCGGCAATACCACGGACCTGAGACGGGCCATTGAGCGGGGCGACCCATGGGTCACGGGCGAATTCACCTACGAAATCGACAATCCACGTCAGCGGGTGGAGCACGATCTATTGTCCGTTCGGTCCCTGGTACGCTTCGAAGGGGTGGGCAATCTCGAAATGCGGTACGGACAGCAGTACAACCGGCGCGAAGAGTGGGACTCCACCCGGAGCGGCGCCCCGCCGACCAGGCCCGGGTTCGACCTGGGACTGCAGACTCACAGCGGCGAAGTAATCTTCCACCACCGGAACTTCGGAAACTGGTACGGCAAGATCGGCGTCAGCGGCATGCGTCAGCGGAACACACGGTTCAGCACGGGGTTCCTCATTCCCGATTTCCTGGCATACAGCGCCGGGGTGTTCGCCCTGGAATCCTGGACGAAGGGCAAGACCACGGTGGAAACCGGTCTGCGATACGACTACCGCTGGGCGGAGATCTACTCGAACGAAGGCCGGCGCGCCACCGAGATCGTCGAAGGAGGGATCTTCACCTACCGAAACATGACGGGGGTGATCGGCCTGATCCAGGAACTGACCCCGACCCTGGCCGTCGCCGCCAACATCGGCAGGGCCTGGCGTCCACCCGGGGTGAACGAGCTGTACAGTTACGGCGTTCATCACGGTACGGCGCAATTCGAGATCGGAGACAAGGGTCTGGACACGGAATCGAGCCTGAACACGGACCTCACCCTGCGGTACCGGGGGGACCGGGGCCACGGCGAGTTGGGGCTGTTCAGGTCGAGTTACCGCAACTTCATCTCGCTGCTGCCGGCGGGCGATCTTGTGTTGACAATCCGGGGTGCGTTCCCCAAATTTACCTATGTCCAGTCTGACGCGGTGATCCAGGGTGTAGACGGATACCTGGAATACGACTTGACCCGATACGTGGGCACGTATCTTTCCGCTTCAATCGTCCGTGGACGAAACACGTCGGGCAACGAGCCTCTGTTCCAGATGCCGCCCACCCGGTTGATCACCGGCCTGGATTTCCGCCTGCCTCCCACCGGGCGCCTGCTGGAAGCCGGGATAGGGTTCGAGGGCCATTTCGTCATGCGGCAGGATCATTTTCCCGAAGGCATCGACTTTGCGGATCCGCCAGCCGGCTACAACCTCTTCGACGTGCTGCTGCACGCGGAGCTGGCCGTGGCCGACCAACCGGTCCGCATGCAGTTCGGCGTGCACAATCTGTTCAACAAGCGCTACCGGGACTACCTGAGCCGGTTCCGCTATTTCACCGACGATCCGGGTCGGAATGTTACGATCAGCCTGTCGGTGCCGTTCGGGCAGTCTATGGAGGAATAGCTTGATGTACCGTATGCGTACATACGCGCGTACATTGACTACCTGCTGCTTCACGGTGACCCCCTGCTGCTTCACGGTCCTGATGGCCGTCCTGCTGGCTATGCAGACCATGCTGACCACGGGCTCCGCGTCGGCGCAAGAGCGGGAGATCGTTCCGCTGCGCATCCTGGAATCGTTGCACATGGACGGCGTCCTGGACGAGGGTATATGGCAGAACGCCCTGGCGGCCAGCGGCTTCACCCAGCAACGCCCCGACGAGGGCCAGCCGGCGACCGAGCGGACCGAGGTGCGGGTCCTCTACGACGAACAGACCTTGTACATCGGCGTCTGGGCGTACGACTCGAACCCCGCCCAGATCATCGCCACGCAGATGGCGCGGGACGGAGACCTGGCGGACGACGACTACTTCCAGATCATTCTGGATACGTACATGGACCGGCAGAACGGCATTCTCTTCGCCACCAATCCGGACGGCGCCCGCTATGACGCCCAGGTGCGCAACGAGGGCCGGTCCGAGGGTCGTTTCAACACCAACGTTCTGACGGACTGGAACGGCGTGTGGGACGTGTACACCTCCCGGAACGAAGAGGGCTGGTACGCCGAGATGGCCATTCCCTGGAGCACGCTGCGCTTCGAGACCGGGGACGACGTCGATTTCGGGATCAACCTGGAGCGCCAGGTCCGCCGCCGCAACGAGCAGTCCTTCTGGGCGCCCGTCATCCGCCCCTTCAACATCTCCCAGGTGTCCGTGGCCGGGACGCTGTCGGGCCTGAACCTCACGCGGCACGACCAACGTTACCTGCAGATTACGCCTTACTCCCTGGGCGGGGCCACGTGGACCTACGAGCCCGGCCCTTCGACGCGGGAGGACGATTTCGACGGCGGGGTGGACGTGAAGTACGGCCTGACCAACAACCTGTCCCTCGACCTGACCTACAACACGGACTTCTCCCAGGTAGAAGTGGACGACGCGCAGGTCAACCTTACGCAGTTCAACCTGTTCTTCCCCGAAAAACGCGCCTTCTTCCTGGAGAACGGCGGACTGTTCCGATTCGGCGTAGCCCGGGAGACGGAACTTTTCTACAGCCGAAACGTCGGCCTTGCGCGTGACGGTTCCGGTGCGCTTAGACAGGTGCCGATCACCGGCGGCGGCCGCCTGACGGGCAAGCACGGGCGCACGAACCTGGGCCTGCTGCTTATGCGTACGGGCGACGAGCAGTTCGGAAACACAAAGCTCGAGGACAACATTTACGCCGTGGCGCGGATCAGCCAGGACGTGGGTGAGAAATCCAACGTGGGATTCATCGTCACCAACCAGCGGGTCGGCGGCGGCGACTTCAACCGCGCGGCAGGCGGCGACTTCAACCTGGCCATCGGTCCCAAGCTGGCCGTCAGCGGGTTCCTGGCAGGCACCACCTACCAGGCAGGCGAGGAAAGCGAATCGGGATTCGCGGGACGGCTGTGGTCGCGCTGGAACGGGCCCCTGTGGCAGTTCGAGGGCCTTTACATGGGCGTTTCCGAGTTCTTCAATCCCGGCATGGGCTTCTTCAGCCGCCGGAGCCTGGCCCGGAATTTCGGCGGATTCCACGAGGTTTCGGCCCGTGCGTTCTACACGCCCGAACCCACCAACAGCATCGTTCGCCGGTACTTTCCCCATGTCGTACTCGCGGCGACTTTCGGCGACGACGGCACGCAATTGACCCGGAGAGAGCACTACCACTGGGAGCTGTTCTTCACCGGCGGCGAACAGGCCGGGATCACGTTTGACCGCGACTTCAGAAGGATCAGCGAAGACACGCGCCCGATTCTGGGCGTCAAGCTCCCCGCGGGGAACTACACGGACGCTTCTTCGCGCATGCATTACACGACGAACCTGAGCAAGCCGCTGTTCGCCGACTTCCAGCTCATTGTCGGCCGGTACATCAACGGGAACCGGCGATCGCTCAATCTCGAGGGCGGGCTGCGCGCCGGTTCGAGTTTCACCATCGGCCCCCGGTACGAGTTGAACGACGTGACGCTCACCGACACCGGCGGAACCAAGCAGGATATTACAGCCCATCTGTTCGGCGTCCGGTCCAGCTATTCCTTTTCGCCCGACGTGTCCCTCAACGCGCTGGTCCAGTGGGATACGAACCAGGACCGGTTCGTGTCGAACTTCCGGTTCAACTACATCATCAGCCCGGGCAGCAACCTCTACGTGGTGTACAACGAGCGGCGCGACAACGGGGAGGCCACCGAAGCCCTGCTCGGCGACCCGCTGGACCGCACGCTGATCGTCAAGCTCGCCTACCTTTTCGACATTTAGCGCACCATGAACGTACTTAGCGTACCATGAACGTACTCGGCGGACCATGAACGTACTCGGCGGACCACTCACGGGCTGTTCGATGGATCCCCTGACCGGGTTCTATCGCGACGGCGCGTGCAACACCGGATCGGGCGACGCGGGCGTCCACACCGTCTGCGCGGTAATGACCGAGGAGTTCCTGGTCTTTTCGAAGGCGGCGGGAAACGACCTCAGCACGCCCGTACCCGCCTTCGGCTTCCATGGCCTGAAGCCCGGAGATCGCTGGTGCATTTGCGTGAACCGTTGGAAAGAAGCCTATGACGCGGGCGTGGCGCCGCCGGTGGTGCTGAGCGCCACCCACGCCATGTCCCTGGAATTCGTGTCGCTGGAAGAGCTGCAAGCCTGCGCCATGGACGAGGCGTAGACCGGCGGCCAGGTGTCACGGACGACCCGGCCAGGCGTCACGGACGACTCGGACGTTGCGGGTCTTGTTTTATTTCCTTGATTTCGGCGGGCGAGCCGCTTAAATTTGAACGCCTGATTGGAAAAACCGGCATTTTGAAGATGGGCTCGTCTTAGGAGTACAGCATGGCCAAGGGCAAGAACCGCGAACTGGTGAAACTCAAGAGCACGGAAAGCGCGCACTGCTACTACACGAAGAAGAACCGGCGTAACACGACCGCCCGCGTCGAACTCAAGAAGTACGACCCGACGCTGCGACGGCACGTCATGTACCGGGAGACGCGGTAGCGTCGTTCCTGGAGGTTTGCTCCATGTCCAGAAAATGCAAGTTGACCGGAAAAGGACCCCTGGTCGGCTTCAACATATCCCACGCCCATAACAAGACCAAGCGGCGTCAGTACCCAAATCTGCAGTTGAAGCGTATCTACGTGCCCGAACTGGGCCGCACGGTGCGCATCAAGATGTCCGTCAGCGCCTTGCGGACGGTCACGAAAATTGGGCTGATGCCCTTCCTGAAGAAACAGGGACTGCGGCTGCAGGACGTGCTGTAGCATTCGGCCTCATGTCGTCCAAGAGCACTTCATCCCACAAGTCCCAGGCGGCCGAGCTCGGACCCCTGGCCGTCGCCGTGGTAACCGTCAGCGATTCCCGCACGCCGGAAACGGACATCAACGGGAATTACCTCCGGACACGCATCGAGGAAGCGGGCCACCGGGTCGCCGGCTATCACCTGATCCAGGATGAACCGGACCAGGTCGAAGCCGCCCTCGAGACGAGTACCGGCGATGACGTCCAGATCGTCATATTCAACGGGGGGACCGGCATCTCGAAGAGAGACCGGACCTTCGACGTGCTGAACCGCAAGCTGGAAAAGCCGCTGACCGGTTTCGGCGAGCTTTTCCGCATGCTCAGCTACGAACAGGTCGGTGCCGCATCCATGTTGTCCCGCGCCACCGCGGGCGTGTACCGCAACACGGTGGTTATCTCCACGCCCGGCTCCCCGGCCGCGGTGGAACTGGCCTGGGAGAAGCTGATCGCGCCGGAGATTGCCCACCTGGGCTGGGAACTGACGCGGTAACCGTCTTCGAATCAAGCAATTCGAATTCAGCAAGGCCGCCCGGCCATGCGCAGGGCGGTCCCTTTCCATATCAACACGGAGGTCTTCATGCTGTCCGCTTTTACCGGATCACTGCCGGGTCTCGCGCGCCGTGTCAGCCCGTGCGGTTTCTGGGCCCGCATCCCCCTGCTCACCCTGTCCCTTTCACTGGCCTTTTCGGTAGCGCTCACGCTGGCGCTTACGACGGCCTTTCCCGGCGAGGCCCGTGGGCAGACCGATGACGAGAAAACGGTCACCGCGATCTTCAACGAACGGCTGACTTCCGGTGAGATGTACTACCTCCTGGAAGACCTGAGCAAGAACATCGGACCGCGCCTCAGTGGCTCAGAAGGCGCTGAACGCGCCGTGGCATGGGCAAAAGAGGTGATGGAAGGCTACGGATTCGACCGGGTCTACCTGCAGGAAGTCATGGTGCCCCATTGGGAACGGGGCGAACCGGAGCAGGTGCGGATCGTCAACGTCAACGAAGGCATGATCGAGCTGACCGCCCTGGCCATCGGGGGATCGGTTCCGACCGCTCCGGTAGGGATCACGGCACCAGTCGTGGTGGCACACTCCCTGGAAGAAGTGGAAGAACTCGGCCGCGAGGCCGTTGAAGGGAAGATCGTCTTCTACAACCGGCGCTTCGACCAGACGGTGATCGCCACAGGGCCCGGCTATGGCGGAGCGGTGGACCAGCGGACCGCCGGTCCGTCCCAGGCGGCCAGGTTCGGCGCCGTGGGCGTGGTGATCCGGTCGGCCGGTTCGGACTTCGGCGACGCGCCTCACACCGGCGGTCTGCGCTATCTCGAAGACGTGGAGCGCATCCCCGCGGCGGCCCTGGGCTACCAGTCCGCCGACCGCCTGGAACGGGCTCTCGAGGAGCAGCCCGAAGCCATGCTCTACATGCGCCTGGCCAGCAAGTGGCACCCCGACGCCCTTTCGCACAACGTGATCGGCGAGATCCGAGGCAGCGAGCGGCCGGACGAGATCATCCTGGTGGGCGGTCATCTCGACTCATGGGACGTTTCTGAAGGCGCCCACGACGACGGCGCGGGCGTGGTCCACTCCATCGGCGTGCTGCGGACCTTCCAGAAGCTGGGCATCCGGCCCCGCCACACCATCCGGGCCGTCCTGTTCATGAACGAGGAAAACGGCCTTCGCGGCGGCCTTAAGTACGCCGAGGTGGCGAAAGAAACGGGCGAGAATCACGTGATCGCCCTCGAAAGCGACGCGGGCGGCTTCAGCCCGCGGGGATTCGGCGTGTCTGCGGACGATGACGTCATCGAACGCTTCCGGTCGTGGCTGCCCCTGTTTCCCCAGAGCACCATCTCCTACATCAACAAGGGCGGCGGCGGCGCCGATATCGGTCCGCTCCGCAGGGAGACGGGTACACCGACCATCGGGTTCAACCCCGACTCGCAAAGGGCGTTCGACTACCATCACGCGCCCACCGACGTATTCGAAGCCGTGAACCGCCGGGAGCTGGAACTGGGCGGCGCGTCCATCGCCACGCTGATCTACCTGATCGACAAGTACGGCCTGAGGGACGATATGGCCCAGTAGGATGGTGGCGATGAAGACGCTCGGGGTCCTTCTCTGCCTGATGATTGCCGCCGCAGCCGTTCCGACTCCGGCCGCGGGGCCGGTAGCATCTCCGGGCGTCGTCCCGGGTCCGACCGCAACCCCGGGTCCAGTCACGGCACACGCCCACGTGTTCTACGTGAGCATCACGCGGGTCAAGTGGAACGCTGGCGATGCCCTTCTCGACGTATCCGTACGGATATTCACGGACGATCTGGAGGAGGCCATCGTGGCGAAAGGCGGCCCCCGGCTCAGGCTCTGGACCGACCAGGCCCACGCCGACCGCGAACGGCACGTGGCCGAGTATCTGGCCTCCCGGCTGGCCTTTCGGGTCAACGGCGCAGACCGGAAACTGACCTACGCCGGCATGGAGGACGCCCTTGACGCCACGGCCTGCCTGGTGCAGATTACAGGTGTGGACCGCGTGGAGACGATCGAGGTCGAGAATCGGATCCTGATCGAAATGTTCGACACGCAGGCCAACGTCATGCGGTTCGAAGTCGGCGGTGAGAAGAAATACGTCAACCTGAGCAAGAAAACCGTCACGGGGACCGTTCGTTTCGGGTCATGACGATGGGGCTGAACCGTACGCGAGGTCCGGCCCTTCGTCCGGTTCCGGTCGTCTCGGGTCATGACATTGGTGACCGGTCGCGTCCGGGTCGGGGTTTGGACCTCGGCACCGGCTGAACTTTGGGCGGAAGATGTCCGAATTCCAGGTATATCTGCAACTCGGCTTCGACCATATTTCGGACCTGAACGCCTACGACCACATCGTCTTCATCATCGCGCTCTGCGCCGCCTATCCGCTGAACCGGTGGCGTTCGGTGATCGTACTGGTCACGGCCTTCACGATCGGGCACTCGGTCACCCTGGCGCTGGCTACGCTCCGCATCATTCTGGTCCCGACGGACCTGGTCGAAACGCTCATCCCCGTGACGATCCTGGCGACCTGCCTGATGAACGTTTGGCGGCCGTTCGAGGGTAAACTCGGACGGAAGACGAGCTACGGGCTGGCCCTTTTCTTCGGCCTGATCCACGGCCTGGGTTTCTCGAACTACCTGAGGGCACTGCTCGGCATGGAAGAATCGATCGTCGTGCCGCTCCTGTCCTTCAACATCGGGCTGGAGCTGGGCCAGTTGATGATCGTGGCGGTCTTCGCGGCCGTGGCCTTCGTGATTCTGCGGATCCTGGGAACGCCGCACCGCCAGTGGAACCTCTTCGTATCGGGTGCGGCCGCCGGCGTTTCGGCCATGCTGTTGATCGGGGCGAATTGAGCTGGGCAGCCGCCACGGACGCGTTGAGTTGGCAGCGGGCACGGACGCGTTGAGCAGGCCGCCGCCACGGACGAATTGAGCAGGCAGCCGCCATGGACGCGTTGAGCTGGCAGCCATGGACGCGTTGAATCGAGTGGATATACCGGAAGGATATACGATCGTGACGATGGACACGACGATAGAAGAAGTGCTGGAAGACTTCGAATACCTGGATGACTGGGAAGAGCGGTACCAGGAGATCATCGACCTGGGAAAGAAGCTCCCGTCCCTGGACGATGCCTACAAGACCGATGTGTACAAGGTCAAGGGTTGCGTGAGCCAGGTCTGGCTCGTACCCCACGTGGCCGAGACCCTTCCGCCGACCATCACATTCGACGCCGACAGCGACGCCCACATCGTCCGCGGCCTCGTGGCCATCCTGCTCATGGTCTATTCAGGGAAGACGCCGCGCCAGATCCTGGACGCCGACATTGAAGGCATTTTCAGCCGGCTGGACCTGGCGTCCCACCTCAGCCCGAGCCGAAGCAACGGCTTCCGGTCCATGGTCAAGAAGATCCGCTCGATCGCCGGCAGCGCGCTGGCCAACTAGTATTGCCGACCTAGTCGCCCATGCCGGCAACGATCTCGTCGACCTGCGCGCGGTGATCTTCGGACAGCTCCCAACCCACCGCTGCAATGTTCTGTTCAACCTGGGCGGGCCGCGTTGCGCCGCAAAGGACCGACGTGATGCCCGGCTGCCGGGCCGTCCAGTGGATCACGAGCTGGGCGATGGACTTGCCGTATTCGTCCGCGATCGGCTTCATCCGGTCGAGCATGTCCAGGGTGCGATCGAGCTCCTCCCCCTGGAACCGGACGTCCTCGTTGCGGTTGTCGCCTTCGGGAAACTGGTGGCCCCGGCCGTATTTCCCGGTCAGCAGCCCCTTGTACAGCGGCCAGTAGGAGATCACGCCGATCCGGTTTTCCCGGCAGTAGGGCAGGATCTCCGCCTCGATGTCGCGTTTGAGCAGGTTGTACGGCGGCTGGTCCGAGTGGAGCGGCGCGTGGCGGGCGAATTCCCGCATCTGCGCCACGTCGTAATTGCTCACGCCGATGGCGCGGATCTTGCCCTGTTCCTTCAGTTCGGCGAGCGTGGCGGCCGTCTCCTCGAAAGGCGTGTTCTCGTCCGGCATATGTACCTGGTACAGATCGATGTAGTCGGTATTCAACCGGCGCAGGCTCTCCTCGACCTGCGCCAGAACGCATTTCCTCGAACTGTCGCGAATGATCGTCGTGCCGTCCCAGTGCATGCCGCATTTCGTCGCCAGGACGATCTGGTCGCGCCTGCCCGCGATGGCCCGTCCCACCAGCCGTTCTGATTCGCCGCTGCGCCCGTACATGTAGGCGGTGTCGATGAGGGTGACGCCGCCGTCCATGGCCGCCTCGAGCGCTGCCAGGGACGCGTTGTCGTCGATCCCGGTCCACCCCACGCCGGCCATGGGCCAGCAGCCCATGCCGATGGCCGATACCGTCAGCCCCGATTTACCGAGCGCTCTGTATTCCATGTTCGTTTCCCCGATCGATTCGAAATGCGATTGACTTGATAGGCGTGGAGCACATATATTGAATATACTGCGATGTTTCCGGTACGGTAGAATATACCGCGTTTCAGATACGCGCCCAAACGATATTGACATGAAATCGGGGTGGCTGTCCGTTTCGAGCCTGCGGAGTCTCAGACTTCGTCACGAACTACGAGGCCGGACGCGCCAACCCCCAAAACAGAGACCCAGAAACTCCGAACAGGGAGGCAATATGATGAAGACCGGTTTCGCACTCATGGCCGCGATCGTCCTCGCGGCATCCCCGGCGCTGGCCGGCTCACCTTCCATTGCCGGCGATTACGTGGAAGTTCGCTCCAACCACATCCTGGGCGGCGGCTGTACCTACTCGGCGGAAGCGGGAGGCGATGCCAACCAGGCCGTGGTGGCCTGGCATATCCGTGATGGCGCGCTGGCCGACCTTTCCGTCGTCGCCGTCATTCTCGGCAAGGGCAACCTGCAACTCGGTCATCACGCCCGCGAGACCGTGCTGTTGATCGACAGCCGGGCCACACCAGGCCAGCGCCAGGAACTGAAGCGCGCTTTCACCGCCCGGTATGGCGAGCTGTTCGGCACGGTTAAAACGGTAAAGCCCACGGACATCTCCTTCCGTCACGACGGCGGGGACGCCTACGCCGTTACGGTGGACGGCCAGGTGCGCGTGGCTACCCGGACCATGCTGGCGACCGACCACGAGCCCAACTGCGATCGCATGGTGTGGTACGATCCCTTCACGAAAGACGCATCGGCCGCGCTGGTCCAGACCGCCGCTCACGCGTATAGCGGATCGGACCTGATCGCGACCTGGAGCATTCCGAACAAGCGCAGCGCCTACGTGGGTACATTCGCCTTCACCCCGTAAGCGCTATCGCCGTAAACGGCCCCGCCGTAAACGGCACAATCGGCGATCATGAATCAAGAAGCCGGCGAGGCGGTATTCGTTCGCCGGCTTCTTGCTATTTGAGGACGGAGAACAGACTACGGCGCTCGGACTCCTTTTGTTGATCACGGCGACCGTCGTGACATCGTGCTTCGGCCTGATCCTGAAGTCCGCCCATCACAACGGACACAATGCCCTGGCCGTGGGCAGCCTCAACTATGGCGCAGGCGCCGTGATCTCCGGCCTGTTGATGCTCGCGGACCCGGGTTGGGTCTGGCACTGGACCACCGTGGTGATCGGCGCGGCCAGCGGGTTCTTCTATTTCGTTGCCTTCCGCTTTCTGATCCAGGCGCTCCTGCAGGGCGGGGTGGCCGTGACCCTGGCCATCGTCCGCCTGTCCGTCCTCATTCCCATCCTCTGCTCCATCGTCATCTGGTACGAGATCCCCAGCCTTACGCAGACCGCGGGCATCGTTACGGTTTGCATCGCCCTGCCGCTCCTGACGATCGGCGTGGGAAGACAGGCCGAACTGTCCCTGCGAGGCGTAGCCTGGCTGGTCGGCGCTCTCTTCATCACGACGGGGTTCTGCCACCTGTCCCCGAAGGTCTTCAGCGAACTCGCGCCCCAGAGCCAGATGCCGCTCTACCTCTTCACCCTCTTCGCCGTATCCGGCATCATGGGGCTTTTCTACCTCTGGAGCAAACCGATCCAGGCGCGCCTGCCCGAAGTGCGGTGGAGCGTCTTCCTGGGCGCCTGTAACGTCGCGGGGACCTGGCTTCTGGTCCTCACGCTCAAGTACCTTCCCGGCACCGTCGTCTTTCCCTTCGTCAGCGCGGTCGGCCTTGTCATCACCACGCTCGTGGCTATATTGTACTGGAAAGAACAGGTGCGCGGGCCGGCCTACGTCGGCATCGGCCTGACCCTGGTTGCCGTAGTCCTGGTAAACAGCGGTTGAGACACATTAAACCCAGAAAGGAATATCGTAGTGATCCTATCGGGAAAAATGATCCAGGAGCGCATTGGGAAAGACATTTTTATTGAGCCATTCGATCCCGCCAGGCTCAATCCGAACAGTTACAATCTCTCACTCGCCGATGAACTCCTGATCTACGAGGATGACGTGCTCGATATGAAGAAGCAACACCGCACGCGATCCATTCGGATCCCGGACGAAGGGTACGAACTGCGCCCCCAGACGCTCTATCTTGCCAGGACAGCGGAATTTACCAGGACGGATAACTACGTTCCCATGCTAGAGGGACGGTCATCCGTGGGTAGATTGGGGCTATTTGTCCACGTAACCGCAGGCTTCGGCGATGTGGGATTCGCCGGCTACTGGACTCTGGAGATGTTCTGTGTCCGGCCCATAAGGATCTATCCGAACGTGGAAATCTGCCAGGTCTATTACCACACGCTGAATGGCGATTTCGAGACCTATGTAAGTGGAAAGTATCAGAACAACAAGGGCATCCAGCCTAGTCGTTTGTATCTCGATTTTCTAGACAGTAAATAACCAAAGCATGTCCAAAACGAAAGCTTGTCCATAGCGCAGGTACGTCCATCACAGAAACATATGTTGATTCTTATTTTAATCAATGTTGACAATATAATTTTAAGTATTTCAAGAGGTACCGGTCGCTCAAGTGATTCCGAAGAAGGTGGTGTTTCGTGATCCAGGACATCGACCGCACACGCAGGGTAGTGGGCATCGGAAGCAACGTGGTGGACGTGATCTACCGGGTGAACCGGATCGCGGGACCGGAGGAGAAAACCTATATCCTGCCGGATGAAGCGGGCTCGGTCGTGACCGAGATCACGGGCGGGGTGACGCTCAACCACCTGGCCTGGACGGCCCAGATGGGGGTCCCCGCCGGGCTCTTCGGATACCAGGGCGACGACCGGTACGGCGCGATGATCCGAGACGAGATGGACCGTCACGGCATCGACCGGTCGGCCGTTCGGGTCCTCGAGGACCGCGCATCGGGCTTTTCGGTGGTGAACGTGGCCGAAGACGCGGACCGTGCGATCTACATGGCCCGTGCCCTGACGGCGGAGACCACGGCCGCGCACGTGGAGACGCATTTCGCCGACTACATAAGGTCGGCTGCCATGGTGACGACAGAGATATCCCAACTCCCGCTGGACGCCGTCATCGCCGTGCTGCGCATTGCCTGGGAGGCCGGCGTGCCCACCGTGCTGGACGTGGATGTCCCCCCGGATTTCGCCATCCAGGTGGCCGGACTCGGATCGGCTGAAGATTTCGAGGAAGCCCTGCGTCTCGCCGACATCGTGAAACCCGCCAAGGCCGCCGCCTTGCAGATGGTGGCAGCCGACACTTCCGAAAAACGGGCCGAGGGAATTTTCGGCCGGTACGGCGCCCGCCTGGTGGCCATCACCGAAGGGGCGCAGGGCTCGGTCGTCACCGACGGGATGGAGACGCTCCGCGCGCCGGCGAATCCCGTGGAGGCCCGGGACACCACCGGCGCCGGGGATGCCTTCCTGGGCGGACTGATCGCGGGACTCTTCCACGGACTTTCCCTGCGGGATACCGCGTCGCTCGCCAATGCCTGCGGCGCCGTGTGTTGCCGCATCCCTGGGGCTTTCCCGCGACTGGGATCGAGCCGGGACGACGTGATGGCCCTGTACGAAGGCGCTCGGATCCCGGTCCGGAACCCGGCTGAAACCGTGACCGCCTCGGAAACGGCAACAGTGAAAGTGGACGCAGACGATTCGGACGAGACCGCTCAGGGCGCGGCATCCCCCGGCGCGGCATTCCCCGGCGCGGCATTCCCCGGCGCGGCATCCTCCGGCGCGGCATCCCCCGGCGCGGCATCCCCCGGCGCGGCCGGACTGGACGCGGTGCGGCGGACCGCCGAGGCGCTATCCACGCTGCATGAAGGCATGTCCGGCGCTTACTTCGACGAAGCCATCTCCGTCATACGGAAGTCGGAAGCAGCGGGAGGCCGCGTACACGTCACCGGCGTTGGGAAATCCCGCCATATTGGCCGCAAGCTGGCGGCCACGCTGCAGAGTACCGGCACGAAGGCCTATTTCCTCGACCCGGTCGACTGCAACCACGGCGACAGCGGCCAGGTGGCGCAGGGGGACGTCGTCATCGCCCTTTCCCACAGCGGGGAGACGGAGGAACTGATGGCTGCCGTGCGAACCCTCACCACGAACAGCGCGACAATCATTGCGATCACCGGGAATCCTTCATCCAGTCTGGCCCGGTCGAGCGCAGCGACCCTGCACGTGCCCGTGGCGGGCGAGGCCGGTCCCTTAGGACTCGCGCCGACGGCAAGCACGTCCTGCCAACTCGCCGTGGCCGATGGGCTTGCCATGGCCCTGAAGGCCGGCCGCGGGTTTACCCGGGAGGACTTCGCCCGGTACCATCCCGGAGGGAGTCTCGGAAAGCGAATGAAGGATAGTGAAGCAGAAACCTGAAGGATTGGAAAGGAACGCCATGACCGCCGAAGTACTGAAAGCCAGCGACGACACTCCAGAAATCAAGCTGATCGCCTTCGACCAGGACGACACGGCGCTGCGGTCCGACGGGAAACCCTCCCCCGAGGGACTGGGCGCCATCGAAGCCGCCCTCGACCAGGGATTGGTCGTAAGTTCCGTGAGCGGCCGCAACATCGACCGAAGCAGCGAGCCCTTCAGCGATGCGCGGCCGTTGTTCGACCGGCTTTACGTCATCGCCAATAACGGCGGGATCATACTCGGACCGGTTCGCCATGGACAAAGGCCCTTGCTCTTCGAAAAGCGCATTCAACGGGACGTTTTTCTGGACCTGCTCGATTTCATCGAAGAAAACGGATTCAACTTCGTATACAGCTGGCTGCGCGTCACGGAAAAGGGTCCCCTGGACAGCGTGATCACCAACGAATACACCCCTTCCATTGCATCCATCGAGGAGCAAAGCCGCGCCGCCGTCGACCGGGACGACGATCTCATGGCGAGACTGAGACAGGGCGACTATCCGTCGCCGCCCAAGATGCTGATCCTGCCCGGCCTGGACCGGCGCGAGGCAGTCCTGGCGGAGTTGAAGAACCGTTTCGCGTCCCGCCTTTATCTCGTCAAGACGAACCCGGACCGGATCGAAGCCATGCATGCCGACGTCAACAAGAAGGTCGCCGTCGAGTTCGTCGCGCGCGGGCACGGGATATCCATGGATCACGTGATGGCCGTCGGGGACGGCGACAACGACCTGCCCATGCTGTTCAACGCGGGCCTGGGCGTGATCATGGAAAACGCCCAGGACGCGGTCAAGGAAGCGGGCCGGGCGCAGGGCCTGGTCATCGCCCCGCCGAACCACGAGAACGGCTTCGCATGGGCGATCCGTCGATACGCGCTGAGCAACGGTCGTTGACCGGGACGCGTCTATACGTGCCGAACGGCGGCCATAGTGCGGCGCCACAAAACGGCGGCCACAGTGCTGCGCCAACGGACCTCATCCCATGAACTCATCACTCCTCGACCATCTCCAGTCTTCCATGCTGGTGGCGGACGGCGCCAGTGGTACGATGCTGTACGCCCGCGGCGTGCCGATGGAGGTCTGCTTCGACGAGATCAACCTGAGCCGGCCCGACCTGATCCGGAAGATCCACGAGGAATACGTGGACGCGGGCGCCGGGTTGATCGAAACCAATACCTTCGGGGCCAATGCCCTGTCCCTGTCGAAATACAACCTGGAAGACCAGGCGGAAACCTTGAATGCCCGCGGTGTGGAGATCGCCCGGGAGGCGGCAGGGTCCCGCGCCTATGTGGCCGGCGCCGTCGGACCGGCCCGGGGTATGCCCCATTGGGATTACACCGAAGCGGACCACCGGCGGGTTCACGCGGAACAGATCGCCGCCCTTGCCGGCGGCGGCGCGGACGCGATCATCCTGGAGACCTTTCTCCGGCTCGACGAACTCAAGGCGGCGCTTGAGGTCTGCCAGGAGATATGCGGCCTGCCAACGATCTGCCAGCTCGCGGTGGACCAGCACGGACAGTCGGACGACGGGTTCGAGGTCGTGGAGGCCTTCGATCAGCTTCGCGCGGCCGGCGCCGACGTGGTGGGGGTCAATTGCCGCAGCGGTCCCAAGGGTCTGCTGGACGCCCTGGCGCCGGTACCCCTGTCGGAGGGGCTGGTGCTCTCGGCATTCCCGAACGCCGGTTCACCCGTATACGTTGACGGACGGTTCATCTACGAGGCGACGCCGGAGTACTTCGCTACGAGCGCGCTCCGGTTGCGCGACCAGGGCGTGCGGTTGATCGGTGGGTGCTGCGGCACCCTGCCCGAGCACGTGCAAGCCATGGCCCGGGCCCTGGAAGGACGGGAGATCGTCACGCACAAGAAGGTCCTGCCGGTAGACGTACGAGTTCCAGCGCCTCCCGCCCGCTCTGCCCGTCCCGTACCCCCGCCCCCGGCGGTTGAACCGTCGATCGTGGACCTGGTCAAGGAAAGGGTGGCCGTCATCGTCGAGCTCGACCCGCCCCGGGACCTGGATCACGGACCTACCGTCCGGGGCGCGCAAGCCCTCAAGAAGGCGGGTGCCGACGCCCTGACCATGGCCGACAATTCTCTTGCCGTCACGCGTATCAGCAACATGGCCGTGGGGCAGATCGTCAAGGAGGAGGCCGGCATCCGACCGCTGCTGCACATCACCTGCCGGGACCGGAACCTCGCCAGCCTGCAGTCCCAGGTACTCGGACTGCACGCCCTCGGCATCGACCACGTCCTCGCCGTCACGGGCGATCCCGTCAAGTTCGGCGATCAGCCGGGAGCGAGCAATGTCTACGACGTTTCGTCCTTCGAACTGATTAGTCTGATCAAGCAAATGAACGACGGCGTGGGGTTTTCGGGCCGCACCCTGAATGGCAGGACCGCGTTTACCGTCGCAGCGGCCTTCGACCCCAACGGACCTAACCTGGACAGAAGGATCAGAAGGCTGGAAAGAAAGGTCGAAGCCGGCGCCGACATGATCATGACGCAGCCCCTCTTCGACCGCCGCCAGGCGAAGCAACTCTACGAGGCGACCCGGGATGCCGGCGTACCCATATTCCCGGGCGTCATGCCGCTCGTCAGCGACGGCAACACGGAGTTTCTCCACAACGAGGTGCCCGGATTCGTCGTGCCCGACGACGTGCGTGCGCGCATGGCCCGCGTGGGCCGTGGACGCAAGGCCCGACGAGAGGGCGTCGCCATTGCCCGGGAACTCATCGAGTCCGTCCTGGCGTACTTCAACGGGCTCTACCTGATCACGCCCTTCAACCGTTATCCCATGACGGTTGAACTGACGGAGTTTGCCCTGCAGGCCACTGCGCGCGAAGAGCCTGGGTAAGTATCGGTCAGCCCGCGGAGCGCTCGGGCCGGCCGACCCGCGCGTTATGCGTGCGGATCACTTGGGCCGTGGATCGGTCGGCCCGGCACTAACCGCCGTAAAGCAGGCCGGCAATGATCGACCCGGCAATCACGAGCAATATAGCCATCAACTTGTTGTTCGCCGATGTCACGAAATGCTCGATCTTTTGTTCCTGTGATTTGAAACTCTGCTCAACCAGATCGAATTTCCCCTCGGTTTTGGTATCCAGTTCCACAATCATTTGTTCTAGTGCTGCGAACTGAACCCCGTTCCTGGCGTTCATCTCGGTCAGTTTTTCTTCGAGGACCCCAAACCTGCCATCGATCGCGGCGAATCTGCCTTCGTTCCTGGCGTCCATCTCGGCCAGGTTTTTCTCGAGGACCCCAAACCTGCCATCGATCGCGGCGAACCTGCCTTCGTTCCTGGCGTCCATCTCGGCCAGCTTATCTACGACGACCCCAAACTTCCCATCGATCGCGGCGAATCTGCCTTCGTACCTGGCGTCCATCTCGGCCAGGTTTTTCTCGAGGACCCCGAACCTGCCATCGATCGCGGCGAACCTGCCTTCGTTCCTGGCGTCCATCTCGGCCAGCTTATCTACGACGACCCCAAACTTCCCATCGATCGCCTCGAATCGAGTTGCCAGCATATCCTCCAATGAATGGAAGAGTGTGTTCACCTCCGCCACCGTGGCGAACACCTCAGCCGTCGATTCCTTTACCTTGTCGTCTCCCATGATTGCCTCCCGTTATGTCGGTGTATAGATGGACGCGCTAGTGAATGGACCAATTCGATAGGGTCTAACGAAGTAGTCGGAGGTTTTTTGTAACCTCTCGCACGTTTTTTAATCGGATTGATCGATCCAAGGCTGGGATGATCGAGCAAGGCTGGGATGATCGAGCCAGGCTGGGCATATCAATTCAGGAATGCGTACCGGGTCAGGAAGCCGGGCGGTTCCGGTAGTAGAGGTAGGAGACGGCGATGAGTATGGCGCTCAGGCCGAGGAAGGCGGCGATCCGGTAGAGGGTGTCCAGGAACATGAGGTCGAAGACGAAGACTTTCACCACGGTGCAGCCGAGGTAGACGATGGCCGCCGCGCGCAGGGCGGGGATGTCCTGCCACCGTCCCAGCGTCATGACCAGCGCCGCACCGATCAGCCAGGCGCCTGAGACCGCGAGTTGGCGCAGGTTCTGCAGCTGCTCCGTCAAGCCGCGTTCCGTCGTGACAACCAGGTATTGAAAATAGCTGAGCACTTCCACCGTGCCCCATACCAGGAAGAGGAAGGTCCATGCCAGGTGGAAAACCGTGTAATGCCTTCGTTCGCTCGTCGATTCGGTGCGGCCCTGCAGCAAGCCGGCACAGGCAAGCAGCGCTCCGCCCACGACCCAATATGCGGCGGTGCGTGTCGAAAACACGGGCACGTATGCGGAAACCAGGCTGGATACGTAGGTCCCGCCAAAGAGAAAGATCCCGATGAACGAAAGCGCCAACAGGGCCGTACCGGCGTGTCGGACGGCGCGCACTTCGCGATATGCACCGAACCCGAACAGGATCAGGGCCTCAAAGGCCCAGATGACGACGATGACGTAAGGGCTGAAAAAGCTCAGCGGGGCGCGTACCGCCAGTAAAATGGCCGCGGTCGCATGCACGGCGGCCGCGGACCGGTCGACTGTATTGCGCGTGATCCACGCGGTCAGCGCGAAGTACGCAAGTGAAAGGACGACTGTGGCGATCCCTTCTGAATAGACCAGATAGTTTTGTGGAGTAAGAGACTGGAACCCGATGAAATCCCATATGCCGTCCGTGTGCCGCGAAAGGCGCATAAGCATTACGTAGAAACCCAGTGCGTTGACGGTTACCGCGATCCATCGCCACCGTCGCCTTCCCGTATCGCCGGCCGCGGACCGGTAGAGACTGAACCAGGCGAACAGCGCCCACCACAGTGTCAGGAAGGCCAAAGCCGTTCCGAATCCTTCGGGCAGATCGGCCCGGAACGACCAGGTCAGGTACGTGGCGTAGGTTGCCGCGATGCCCAGCGGCTCGAGCACTCTCCAGTGGCGCCGGCTGAGCAGCACCGCGATCAGGCCCGCGTCGAGCAGGGTGATATAGACGAAGAGTCCGAGGGTGTTCAACTGGGCGGTGACGAGCAGGAACGGCGTCAGGAATCCACCGGCCCAGCCGAGTAGGGCGATGGCCCGGGCGTCATAGCGCAGGGAAAGCAGCAGGGCCGCGACCGTCACCAGTGCCATCAGCAGAAAGGCGACGGGTTGCGGAACGAGGCGGTAGAAATCGTAGGCGGCGTAAATCGATAGGTAGAGGATGCCCACGCCCGCCCCGGTCAGGCCCTGCGCGAATACGGACATGCCGCGCCGGTGGAACCGATGGCCACCGGCAACCAACAGCAGGCCGGCCGCACCGCCCAGGACCACGCGCGCCGTCTCGTTCAACCAGTCGTTGTCGAAGGCGTATTTCAGGAAAAAACCCACGCCGAGGACGAGGGCGAGGGCGCCCACGCGATTCAACAGCTTGCCGCCGATCAGGGTCTCCCACTCCTCGCGGGTGCGGGGACGGAGCATGTGGGACAAGCGGCTGGTTCCGCCACCGGCCCGCGCCTGGCCCGGCACTTCGGTGGGCGCATGTGCAGCCCGTGCCCGGCCTGGAACGTCCGCGACAGGTTGTGCGGTCCGTGGCTGGTCTGGAACGCTCGCGGCCGGATGTGCGGGGCCGGCAGTCTCCGGCTCCGGTACGTCGTCTGGCCACGGCGTGCCACTACTGGACATCCCCGCAACCGGGTCTGTTACATCCTTTAAATAACGCCGGATGGTGTCCTCGAGGTGTTTCACGCGCCCCGAGAGAGACAGGAAGGTCCCGATGAGGATGAGGAGCAGAATTACGTTGAGTACGATCAGTAGTTCCATCGTACTGAATCTTATGCTAATGCCGGGTCCCGTGTCAAGTCATGTCCGCCGGGTTAATGTGCGGTGTGCGGCGCCGACATCGGGATCGTCGACACCTCTTCGCGGCGCCGACATCGGGATCGTCGACACCCCTCCGAGGCGCCGATAGCGACATCGTAGACACGTCGCGCGTCGCCCCCTTCGGGACCGTTGACACGGCCCATGCCGCCGTCTATATTCCGATATTCGATTTCGACCATCTAAAGGTCTGGCGCGGCCGATCGTCGAGTTTCGCCGCATCGGTGCAACGCTTCGCCGCGTCGTCGCGACGGGTCCACACATCGTCTACACATATCGTCGCAACGCGTCATCACATCGTCTACACATATTGTCGCAACGCGTATACACGCAAAATTCGTCCTGGGAGGAGTCTTAGATGTCCACGGTCTATCGTGTCGGCATAATCGGGTGCGGTAGCATCTCGCACCTCCACATGAAGGGATACCTGGGAGAAGAGCGGTTCGAGGTCGTGGCGCTTTCGGACCCGGTGGCCGATGCCAGGCAGGATTTCGGCGACCGGTACGATATCGGAAAACGCTATGCCGACGCCCGGGAAATGCTGGACGAGGAAGGGCTGGATGTCGTCAGCATCTGTACCTGGCACAAGCTCCACGCCCCCCTGACCATTGCCGCCTGCGCGCGCCGTCCCAAGGCCATTCTCTGCGAAAAGCCCATGGCCGTCAACATGGGCGAATGCGACGAGATGATGATCGCGGCCCGCCGGAACGACGTCAAGCTGGCCATCGCCCACCAGCGCCGGTTCAACCCGGTGTGGACCGATGCCCGGAACCTGGTGGCCGAAGGGGCCATCGGCGACGTACGGCACGTCCACTGCAGCGGCAGCCAGGGCCTGCTCAACGACTGCTCCCACATGTTCGATTTCATGCGCTACGTCATGAGCGATCCCGCGCCCGAATGGGTGCTCGGGAACATCGAACGCAAGACCGACCGGTACGAGCGCGACATCCGGATCGAGGACCGCAGCGCGGGCATCGTGGGCTTCGACAACGGGGCCGTGGGGCAGCTTCTTCAGGAGCTTCATCCGGAGCGGCGGCAGGGCGGCTACCTCTACGGCACAGACGGCATGATGGACGTGAACGAACAGCGCGTCCTGCTCATTAATTCGAAGACCGGCGGCTGGGAGGAGCGCCCCTCGACCGGTGAGGACCCGAGCGTGGACCAGGCCGTGGAACTGGCGGACTGGATCGAGGGCAAGTCCGAACACCGGGGCGAAGCGTCCAACGGCCGGGCTGCCGTGGAGATCATCATGGGTATATACGAATCCGCCCGACTCCACGAGGTCGTCCAGATGCCCGTGCGCACCCACAGTTCGCCCATCGAGGAGATGATCGAGGCGGGCGACCTGCCCGTGGAGCGTCCCGGTCGTTACGACATCCGAGCCTTCCTGTTGCGCGGGGAGTCCATGCAGGGCGAGACGCCGGACGAGATGCAGGGCGAGCCAGATGAAGCAGGATGAACAGCGCCGGACCAGTGCAGTAAGGCCCGTGCGCACGGAAGCCGAGAGCGGTCGCGCGGCATCGGAGACCAAACGCGCGGAAGCGGTAATTGGCCGCACGGGGCTCAAGGTCAACCGCCTGGGACTCGGCGGCGCGCCTCTGGCGGGGTTGTACCAGGGGGTTACCGATGAGGCTGCCGCCCGGGTCGTAGACACCTACCTCGGCCACGGCCTGGGGTTCTTCGACACGGCCCCGCTCTACGGCAGCGGCGTGAGCGAGACCCGCCTGGGGGCCGCACTCTCAAACCGCGGATACGGTCGCAACGCCCCCGCGCGCAATGCCCACGCGCGCAACGCCCCCGCGTGCGATTCCTTCGTCCTTGCCACCAAGGTGGGGCGCCTCCTCGTGCCCGATCCGGCACGCGACCAGGACGTCTGGTCCGACGATCTCCCGCCCGTCGGCCCCGTCTTCGACTACAGCTACGACGGCACGCTGCGCTCCCTGGAAGAGAGCCTCGCCCGACTTGGACTCGACCGGGTCGATATCCTCCATATCCACGATCCGGACAATCACTACGAAGAAGCGATGACGGGCAGCTACAAAGCGCTCGTCCGGCTCCGGGATGAAGGGGTCATCCGCGCCATCGGGGTCGGCATGAACCAGGCGAAGATGCTCGCCCGTTTCGCCGCCGAAGGCGATTTCGACTGCTTTCTGTGCGCGGGCAGGTACACCCTGGTGGATCATACGGCGCTCAAGCGGCTTCTGCCCCTTTGCAAGGAAAGAAACATTAGTATCATCATAGGCGGCCCATACAACAGCGGTATCCTGGCGCAGGGCGCCGTGGACGGAGCGAAGTTCGACTACCGCAAGGCGCCTTCGCATATCGTGGATAAGGTGCGGCGCATCGAAGCGGTCTGTGGCCGCCACGGCACGCCCCTCAAGGCGGCTGCCCTGCAGTTTCCCCCGGCTCATCCGGCGGTGGCCGCCGTCATTCCAGGCGCGCGGTCTCCGGGGGAAGTGGACGAAAACGTGCGGATGTTTGAAGTCGAGATTCCTGCGGATTTCTGGTCGGAATTGCGGGAGGAAGGATTGATTCCCGAGGAGGCGCCGACGCCGGGGGTGCCTCCGCCAGCGGCGCCGACGCCTGATGTGCCGGCTTCGGCGTGATACTTGCGGGGGACGGCGCATATGTCCCAAAACGCAGAAAATAGCATTGTCAATATTGATTGAAATATCCATCAACATATAAATCTGTTTTGGATACCCCCGCCCGGCGGCCCGTCATCTGCCCGGCGGCCAGCACACCGCATCTTAAAGGAGATCCCAATGACCGCACACAGGCCCGTACCGGAAACCAAGCCCCAGCGCTACGGCATGGTCCTCAAGGTCAGGCCCGAACGGATCGAGGAATACAAAGAATATCATGTCGAGATCTGGCCCGGCGTTGCCAAGATGATCACGGAATGCAACATTACAAACTACTCCATCTACCTGAAGGACGGCTTTCTCTTCTCCTATTTCGAATATGTTGGCGACGACTTCGAGGCGGACATGGCGAAGATGGCCGCCGACCCGGTCACGCAGGAGTGGTGGGACATCATGATGCCCATGCAGGAACCGCTGCCGACGCGGAAGGAAGGCGAATGGTGGGCGGAGATGGAAGAGGTGTTCCACCAGGACTGATATCGATTCGCGATCGCCATTGGGATGAGGCGACGCGTAGTTGCGAATTTGGGCAAAAGCAGGACAACGCGTTTTCAACCGGGCCTGGCATTTCCAAAGTTGCCAATGGTCGTTGCTACAGTTATGTTACCGGTAGCAGCACAACGATTGGATTGTTAAGGCTAAAAGACTCTATCGTTTATTTGTGAAGGAGAGTGAAGGAGAACGCATATGGCCCTCACCGAAGCGCAATTGGCGGAATTCCACGACCGCGGCCTGGTGGTCGTCGAGGACGTGCTGACCGACGCGGACCTGGATCCCGTGATCGAGACCATGACCGAGTTCGTAGACCGGCGGGCGCGGGACCTTCAGGCCGAGGGCAAGATCATCGATCTCTACGAGGACGAACCCTTCCTGACGCGCTATGCAAGGCTGTTTGCCCAGAGCGCCGAGATCGGCCGCGGCATGGACATCTACGATCTGCGGGCGGAACCAGTCTTCGACTTCCTTCGGAACGACAACCTGCTCGACGCC